>NZ_JBNCAB010000041.1:0-62156 GCF_049805555.1 Burkholderia sp. DN3021
GGTCACGGCCGCCGCCGCGAGCAGCGCGGCCGGCGGGAGTTTCGCGCGCAGCAGGCGCCGCGCGGCGGCGGCGAAGCCGGTTTCGGCCGGCCGCATCGTCCGGATCGGTTGCATCGCGTGTCTCATTGCGTGAGGTCGATCTCGTAGGTGGCGAGGTTCTTGCCCGAACCGTCGTCGGCCGCGACCTGCGTGATGCCGGCCAGGCCGGCGGCGGCAGCATCGCCGAGGCGGTTCGGCGCGGACGCGAACTGCACGTGCGCGACCGAGCTCGCGAGCTTCGTGAAGCGCCAGCTGCGCTGCGCGCCGTCGGCCGTGCGCGTGATCGCGCCGCGCTTCTTGATGAACGAGATCAGCACGTCGCGGTTCGCATCGGGCGACGCGAAGATCGTCTTGCTGCCGTCGAGGCCCGGGAAGTTGCCGCCGCCGCTCGCGCGGTAGTTGTTGGTCGCGACGATGAATTGCGCGTTCGGGTCGATCGGCGCGCCCTTGTACGTCAGGTTCCTGATCCGGCTACCGAGCGGCTGGGTGACGTCGATCTCGTATGACAGATCGGCGGACGTGAACATGTCGAAGTTGTAGCCGGGGAAGCTGCTGACGAGCTTCTGCACGGTCGCTTGCGTCGGGTCGATCCGGTTGAAGCGCTTCGCGGCGGTCTCGAGCCAGTTCTTCACGTCGGCGCCGCTCACCTTCACCGCGTACACGGTGTTCGGATACAGGTACAGGTCGGCCGCGTTGTTGATCGCGAGCGCGCCCGGCGCGACGTCGGTATAGTCGCTGCCGCCGCCGAAGCCGCTCTTGAACGGCGCGCTGACCGACAGCACCGGCAGCGACGCGTACTGCGGCAGGTTCGCCTGCACGTAGGTCTTCACGTAGTCGGCCTGCGCCTCGTTGACGATCTGGATCGCGCCCGGATCGCCGACATCCGCGAAGTACGAGTTCATCCGGTAGTCGGTCGAGCCGATCGGCGTCTTCACGTAGTCGATCGTCGCCTGGTGCTCGGCCGCGATCGCCGCGGATACCGACGGGTCGGCCGCGACGTAGGTCTTGTCGGCGTTCTGGATCGGCCGCGCCTCGACGGTCGTCTGCGACTTGTCGACGCTCCACGTCTTGCCGTCGAACTTCAGGCCGAGCTTGATCACGCCGAGGTGCTTGCCCCAGTAGTTGGCCATCACGGTCGGCACGCCGTTGACGGTGCCCTTGACCTTGTCGACGCCCGGCAGGTTGAACTGCGACACGGTGCTGTTCGCGTCCGGGAACACCTGGTGCGAGTGGCCGATCAGCATCGCGTCGATGCCGGAGACGGTCGACAGCCACCAGCTGCCGTTTTCCATCGTCGGCGAATACGCGGAATTGTCGAGGCCGCCGTGCGAGATCGCGACGACGAGATCGGCGCCCTTTGCGCGCATCTCGGGAATGTACTTCTCGGCGGCTTCCTTCAGGCCGGTCGTGTAGACCTTGCCGTCGAGCCAGCGTTTGTCCCAGCTCATGATCGCGGGCGGCGTGAAGCCGATGATGCCGACCTTCACGGGCGCGCTGACCGTCTTGCCGTCCGGCGTCGTCGCCGTCACCGTGCGGGTCAGGATCGTGTACGGCGTGAACAGCGGTGCGTTGGTCTTCGCGCTGATCACGTTCGCGAGCACCTGCGGGAAGTTCGGGCCCGCGCACTTCTTCTGCTGGGCCGGAGCCGGCAGCCCGTCGACCTCGAACGTGTTGCCGGTCACCTGCGACAGGTACGGCAGCCCGTAGTTGAACTCGTGGTTGCCGATCCCGCCGCCGTCGAATTTAGCGGCGTTCATCACCTTGTAGATCGCCAGCGTCTGGTCGCAGCCGATCGGCTTCACGAGCGCCTGGTAGTCCGACAGCGCGGTGCCCTGGATCGTGTCGCCGTTGTCGAGCAGCAGCGTGTTCGGGTACTGCGCGCGCGCCTGCGCGATCAGCGTCGACACCCGCTCGAAGCCGAGCGAATTGTCGGCGGCGAGCTTGAAATAGTCATACGACAACACGTTGGTGTGCAGGTCGGTCGTTTCGAGCAGCGCGAGCGTGGCCGTCGTGCCGACGGGCGCCTGGGCCTGCGACGGCGGCGGGGCGGTGACGTCGTCGCCGCCGCAGCCGGCGAGGGCAAAGGCCAGGCTGGCGAGCGCGGCGGCGGCCGGTACGCGGCGGCGGGAAAGCGGGGGGAAACGCATCGGTTGTCCTGTTTAGTGTTCTGTTATGGCGAGGTGCGCAACGAAATGGCGGCGCGGGGCGCCGACGGCCTGAGGTGCGGCGCGTGAGAGTATCGAAAGGAAACGTGACGGAAGAATGAAAGGCGATGATGCCGGCAGCGGGCCGCGCTGTGCGGCGGCCTCCGGGCAGGCCTTGGCCGGGCGCTCTCGGCCGGGCGCCCCCGGCCAGGCGCCCCCACCGACATCCTCACGTCGCTGCGCCGGGCGGTTCGCTACAATGGCCGCTGTCATCCTTTTGCAAACAACCTGCCCTTGGACTTCGAGACTCCTCCCGGCCTGTCGGTCGACGCCGGCAGCCAGGGCCAGACGGTGCGCCTGACCGGCCAGTGGACCGCGATCGCGCTTGCGCGCAATCGCGGCGCGGTCGCGCGCCGCGTCGCGAGCATCGGGTCCGGGCGCGTGAGCGAATGGGATCTGTCCGGCATCGAGCGGCTCGATCACGTCGGCGGCCAGGCGCTGTGGCGCGTGTGGGGCCGCAAGCTGCCGGCCGGCGTCGCGCTGAGCGACACGCAGCGCACGATCTTCGAGCGCATCGAGCGGCTCGACAGCGGGCGCGAGGCGCCCGAGCGCGTCGTGCGCGTCGATCCCGTCACGCGGCTCGGCCAGGCGATCTTCACGTTCGGCGAACACCTGCAGGGCGGCATCGCGATGTTCGGCCTCGTGATCCTCGACGCGCTGTCGGTGCTGCGCCGTCCGCAGACCATGCCGTGGAAGGAAACCTCGGCGAACATCTACAGCGCCGGCGCACAGGCGCTGCCGATCACCGCGCTCGTCGCGTTCCTGATCGGCATCGTGCTCAGCTACCTGTCCGCGCAGCAGCTGCAGATGTTCGGCGCGAACCGCTACATCGTGAACATCCTCGGGCTGTCGGTGATCCGCGAGCTCGGCCCCGTGCTGTCGGCGATCCTGGTCGCGGGCCGCTCGGGCTCGGCGATCACCGCGCAGATCGGCGTGATGCGCGTGACCGAGGAGCTCGACGCGATGCGCGTGATGGGCATCCCGCACGGGCTGCGGCTGGTCCTGCCGCGCGTGCTTGCACTCGGCGTCGCGATGCCGCTGCTCGTGATGTGGACCAACATCATCGCGCTGACGGGCGGCGCGCTCGCCGCGAAGCTCGTGCTCGGGATCGACGTCAACTATTTCGTGCGCTCGCTGCCGGGCGTCGTGCCGATCGCGAACCTGTACATCGGCGTTGGCAAGGGCGTCGTGTTCGGCATGCTGATCGCGCTGGTCGCCTGCCATTTCGGCTTCCGGATCAAGGCGAACTCGCAGAGCCTCGGCGAAGGGACGACCACGTCGGTCGTGTCGTCGATCACGGTCGTGATCCTCGCCGACGCGGTGTTCGCGATCCTGTTCCAGAACGTGGGGCTCGGATGAACGCATCGAACGAATCGGCGGCGGGTGCCGCGCCCGCCCACGCCGCGGCCGTCGGTGTCGCGGCGGTCGGCGCACAGCCGGCCTCTGCGGCGGAGGCCGGCGACCTCGTGATCGAGGTGCGCAACCTGACCAAGCGCTACGGGCGCAACATCATTCACCAGAAGCTCGACTTCGACGTGCGGCGCGGCGAGATCGTGTCGGTCGTCGGCGGCTCGGGCTCCGGCAAGACGACGCTCGTGCGCCAGATCCTCGGCCTCGAGCGACCGACGTCGGGCACGATCAAGGTGTTCGGCGAGGATACGGCGACGATCGACGACGCGAGCGCGCGGATGATGCGCACGCGCTCGGGGATGCTGTTCCAGCAGGGCGCGCTGTTCTCGTCGATGACGGTGTTCGACAACGTCGCGCAGCCGCTGCGAGAGCTCGGCCGCGTGCCGCCGGACCTGCTGCACGACATCGTGATGCTGAAGCTCGAGATGGTCGGGCTGCCGTGCAAGCACGCGTCGAAGATGCCGGCCGCGCTGTCGGGCGGGATGGTGAAGCGGGTCGGCATCGCGCGCGCGATCGCGCTCGAGCCCGAGCTGCTGTTCCTCGACGAGCCGACGGCCGGCCTCGATCCGCAGGCGTCCGACGAGTTCGTCGAGCTGATCGCGACGCTGCACCGCACGCTCGGGCTGACCGTCGTGATGATCACGCACGATCTCGACACGATGGTCGCGCTGTCGACGCGCGTCGCGGTGCTGGCCGACCGCAAGGTGCTGGTCGCCGCGCCGGTCGAGGAGGTCGCGAACGTCGACCATCCGTTCATCCACGAATATTTCCTGGGGCTGCGCGGGCGCCGCGCATTGCAGGCGCTGCCGCCCGAGCGGCGCGCGAAGCTGCCGAAGGCGGCCCTCGAACCGGCGCTGTCGAGCGTCGATCTGTAGGCAAGGCAAGGAGCAAGGAACCCGCGAATGGAAAACAAATCACATGCGTTCTGGGCCGGCCTGTTCACGATCGCGCTGACGCTCGCGATCGCGGGCACCGTGTTCTGGTTCAACGTCGACCGCACCGTGCGCGTGCCGTACGACCTGCTCGCGCGCACCAACGTGACGGGGCTGTTCCCGGACGCGGCCGTGCGCTTTCGCGGTCTCGACGTCGGCAAGGTGCAGTCGATCGGCTTCGACCGCACGCACCCGGGCCAGATCCGGATCCGGATTCTCGTCGACCACGACGCGCCGATCACGCAGTCGACCTACGGCAGCCTCGGCTTCCAGGGCGTGACGGGCATCGCGTTCGTGCAGCTCGAGGATACGGGCCGCGACCTGGCGCCGCTGCCGTCGTCGCCGAAGGCGATTGCGCAGATCCCGATGCGGCCGAGCCTGTTCGACCAGATCCAGGAGCGCGGCGACGTGCTGCTGCGGCAGCTCGAACAGGCCGCGAAAAGCGCGAACGCGCTGATGTCGCCCGAGATGCGCGAGCAGTTGCGCGCGACGGCCGAAAGCCTGCAGCACGCGGCCGATGGCGCGACGACGCTGTCGAAGCAACTCGCCCCGGCCGTCGCCGCGCTACCGGAAACGATGCACCAGGTGAACCGCACGATGGCGTCGGCGAACACGCTGCTGCAGCCGAACGGGCCGCTCGTGTCGAACCTGAACAAGGCCGGCACGGCCGCCGAGCAGGTCGGCGTCGCGCTGAACGATCTCAACGCGCGCGTGCAGTACGACACGCTGCCGCGCTTCAATGCGCTGGCCGGCAGCGTCGGCGACGCGTCGCAGCAATTGAAGGACGTCGCCGGTGAACTCGGCCGCAACCCGCGCAGTCTGTTGTTCGGTTCGCCCGGCGCGGCGCCGGGGCCCGGCGAAGCGGGCTTCGTCTGGCCGGGTGCGACGGCCGGGAAGTGAAGCAGGCCGGAAACCCGTCGATCGCCTGGCCGGAAACGGCCGGGCAGTGACGCCCATCGAAACCGGAAACATCATGCAGGAACACGCCATGCCACGAATCCTTGAACGCGCGCTGCGTCCGGCTGCGACCGCGCTCGCCGTGCTGACGCTTGCGCTTGCGGCCGGCTGCGCCGGCAACAGCGCGGTGCTGTCGAATGTCCGCTACGACCTCGGGCCGGCTTCTCCGGTCGTGACGGCCGGTGCGGGCCCCGCGCTGAAGGTGCTCGACGTCGCCGCGCCCGACGCGCTCGATTCGGACAAGTTCGCGTACCGCCTCGCGTACGCGGATGCGCAGCACGTGGCCGTCTATCGCGACAGCCGCTGGACCGCACCGCCCGCGCAACTGCTCACGCAGCGGCTGCGCGGCGCGCTGTCGTCGCGCGGCACGGTGCTCGAAGGGTCCGACGGCGTGCGCGCGCCGACCCTCAAGGTCGACCTGAACGAATTCGAGCAGGTGTTCGACGGGCAGTCGCAAAGCCACGGCGCCGTCACCGCGCGCGCGACGCTGACGCTCGACGGCAAGGTGCTCGGCCAGCGCACGTTCGTCGCGCGCGCGCCGTCGAGCACGCCCGACGCGGCCGGCGGCGCGCGTGCGCTCGCGACGGCGAGCGACGAGCTCGTGTCGCAGATCGCCGCGTGGGTCGGCATGCAGGCGTACGCGGGCACGCCGTGACGCACGCCGCGCAGCCGCGATGAACGCGACCGGCCCGCATCGCGAATCGCCGCTCGCGCGGCAGGCCTTTGCCGCCTACGCGGCGCTTATCGTCTACGCGTCGCTGTATCCGTTCGAAGGCTGGGTGTCGCTCGGCATCGGGCCGTTCGACTACCTGTTCGCGCCGATGCAGCGCTACGTGACCGCGTTCGACGTGGTCACGAACGTGCTCGGCTATTTGCCGTTCGGCGCGCTCGGCGTGCTTGCGCTGCACCCGCGCTGGCGCGGGGTTGCCGCGACGCTGATCGCGGGCGCGCTCGGCGTGCTGCTGTCGGGCTCGATGGAGGCGCTGCAGACCTACCTGCCGACGCGCATCGCGTCGAATCTCGATCTCGCGGCCAACGCGCTCGGCGCGCTGCTGGGCGCGGCGCTCGTCGCGCCGGCCACCGGTGCGCTGCTCGACCGCGGCGCGCTGCGCCGGCTGCGCTTCGCGTGGTTCGAGGCCGATGGCGCGACGCCGCTGCTGCTGGCCGTGCTGTGGCCGTTCGCGATCCTGTTTCCGTCGCCGTTCCTGTTCGGCATCGGCGACTGGCCGGCCGCGCTGTGGGAGCGCGCCGACGCGTCGATGCAGGACACGCTGCTCGCTTGGCTGCCGGCCGCGTGGCACGTGAGCGAATGGCCCGAGCGCGTCGACGGCTGGCTGTCCGATTCCGCGTGGGAGGCCGCGCTCGGCGGGCTGATGCTGTTCGCCGTGCTGGCGATCGCGTCGCTCGCGATGCGGCCGAGTGCGCCGCGCATCCGGCTGCTGATCGCATTCGTCGCCGCGACGCTCGTGCTGAAGGCGGCCGCGACGTTCATGCAGTCGGCCACCGGCCTCGTCGTCGTGTGGGCGACGCCCGGCGCGCGGCTCGGCATCGAGCTCGGCTTCGCGGCCGCGCTCGTCGCGCTGCACGTGCCGGCGACCTGGCGCGCGACGCTGGCGGCACTTGCGCTGCTGGCCGGCGTGGCGCTCGTCAACCTGCTGCCGGTCAATCCGTTCTTCGACTTCACGCTGTCGGGCTGGCGGCAGGGCCGCTACGTGCACTTCAACAGCATCGCGCGCTGGCTCGCGTGGATCTGGCCGTACGCGGCGCTGATCTGGCTCGGCCAGCGCGTCGAGCGCGCGTGGCTGCCGGCCGCGGTGCGCCGCTGACGGTGCAGGCCGGGCAGCGCAGTCCCGGCCGCATCGCGGGCAGCGGCGCGCGCCGGTCGCTATAATCGTCCGGACCATCATCCGTTGCACTGTGCAACGGCTATCGCCCCTCTTTCCGCCCGGCATCGCGCCGGGCCGCTCGTCACCATCATGGATTCCTACTACCAGCACCACGTCTTCTTCTGCCTGAACCAGCGCGAACCGGGCGCCGAACGGCCGAGCTGCGCGCAATGCGACGCGCAGACCATGCAGGAATACGCGAAAAAGCGCGTGAAGGAACTCGGCCTCGCGGGGCCCGGCAAGGTTCGCATCAACAAGGCCGGCTGCCTCGACCGCTGCGAGGAAGGGCCCGTGATGGTCGTGTACCCGGAAGGCACGTGGTACACGTACGTCGACCAGGCCGACATCGACGAGATCGTCGAATCGCACCTGCGCGACGGCAAGGTCGTCGATCGCCTGAAGATCTGAGCGGGCCGGCCGAATGAACGTTCATACGCAGAAATCGCTGATCGCGGGCCCGGTCGGGCAGATCGAAATCGCGGTCGACCTGCCCGACGCCGTGCGCGAAGGCAGCGCCGCGCCGCGCGGCATCGCGCTCGTCGCGCATCCGCATCCGCTGTTCGGCGGCACGATGGACAACAAGGTCGCGCAGACCCTGGCGCGCACGCTCGTGCAGCTCGACTACGTCGTCTACCGGTCGAACTTCCGCGGCGTCGGCGCGACCGAAGGCGTGCACGACAACGGCACCGGCGAGGCCGACGACCTGCTCGCGGTGCTCGCGCACATGCGCGCGCAGCCCGCGTATGCGGACCTGCCGCTCGTGCTCGCGGGCTTCTCGTTCGGCACCTTCGTGCTGTCGCATGTCGCGAAGCGGCTGCGCGACACGGGCGTGCCGATCGAGCGGATGGTGTTCGTCGGCACGGCCGCAAGCCGCTGGCAGGTGGCCGACGTGCCGGAGAACACGCTCGTGATCCACGGCGAAACCGACGACACGGTGCCGATCGCGTCGGTGTACGACTGGGCGCGGCCGCAGGAGCTGCCGGTCGTCGTGATCCCCGGCGCCGAGCATTTCCTCCATCGCAAGCTGCATGTGCTGAAGCGCATCATCGTCGACGCGTGGCGCTAGCCGGCACGCGGGCGCCGGCGTAACGGCCGGCGGCTCGCGTTGCGCACCGGCACCCGCCGAATGCGCGATCGACCACACGACATCGCGCCGCACCGCGCGCGCAACCGGACTTGCACACCGCCTGCGCGCGCCTTTCGCGCGGCTTCGGGCGATTTCCCGCAGCGTGCCCGCGCTATCCTCCTGAAGCCGGTGTGCGGCCGTCCTGCGATCGTGCGGTGTTCGGCGCAAATCGGCACCGACGTGCTGCGCCTTCGGGCGCCGTGGCGGCGCTGCAAATTCTCGCGATGCCGCCGGATATCGCCGCGGTTTGCGCGTTGCCGCGAGCACGATTGCGCCGGCACGTCGACACCGCGTGGCACGGGACGCGACACCAGGTTCGCGAAAACGCCGTTCGCGGCCACGTATAATGGCCGCATTTCGCGTCGCCCGCGGCCCGGCTGGGCGCATGCGGCGCTCGTTTCGCCGCCTGTCCGCCCGCTCGCGACGGCCGCGAACCGAACGCGTCCGCACGAGTCCAACCGGCGCGTTTCGCGTCGCCCGACGATGTCGGGCGAGTGCCCGAAACGCCCGCCGCCTTGCCGTTCAACCCTGCGCGTTTCGCACCGCACTTTCTGCCATCAGCCTGAATCGATCATGCGTCTGTCTCCCCAAGGCCTCAAGTCCCTCGCTTCCTCCATCGCCTTCGGCACCGCCGCGCGCAACGTCGCGCTCGGCGTGATGCTGCCCGTCGCGCTCGCGTCGACGATCGTCGTCGCCGAGGCGAAGCCGGCCGCCAAGGCCAAGGCCGCGCATGCGGCGCCGGCCGCCGCTGCCGAGCAGTTCACCGGCGCGCCCGCAGTCTACATGCCGGGCGCGGTGCCGCCGCCGGGCGTGAATGCGCGTTCGTGGGTGCTCGTCGACGCGACGAGCAACACGGTGCTCGCATCGGGCAATGCGGACGAGCGCGTCGAGCCCGCGTCGCTGACGAAGCTGATGACGGCCTACCTCGTGTTCGAGGCGCTCGACAAGAAGAAGATCTCGATGGAGCAGATCGTCACGCCGAGCGACGCGGTGCGCCGCGTCGGCCGCGACGAGTCGCGCATGTTCATCGAGGCGAACAAGCCGGTGTCCGTGCACGACCTCGTGTACGGGATGATCATCCAGTCGGGCAACGACGCCGCGATCGCGCTGGCCGAACTCGTCGGCGGCAGCGAAGGGCAGTTCGTCACGCTGATGAACGACGAGGCACAGCGCCTCGGCATGAAGGGCACGCACTTCGCCGACGTGAACGGCATGCCCGACCCGAACCACTACACGACGGCCGGCGACCTCGCGAAGCTGTCCGCGCACCTGATCCGCGATTTTCCGCAGTACTACGGCATCTTCTCGGAGAAGGAATTCAAGTACAACAACATCCGCCAGGGCAACCGCAACCGTCTGCTGTGGCTCGACCCGACGGTCGACGGCCTGAAGACGGGCCATACGCAGGCGGCCGGCTACTGCCTGATCGCGTCGGCCAAGCGCGCGATTCCGGGTGTCGACGGCCAGCGCCGCCTGGTGTCGGTGATGATGGGCGAGCAGAAGGAAGGCGAGCGCACGCAGGACAGCATGAAGATGCTGAACTACGGCTACAGCGCGTTCGATTCGGTGCGCCTGTTCAAGGGCGGCCAGGCGATCTCGACGCCGCGCATCTACAAGGGCAAGGCGAACACCGTGCAGGTCGGCGTGAAGGGCGACCAGTGGGCGACCGTGCCGCGCGGCCTCGGCGACAAGGTCAAGACGGAAGTCGACGTCAACGCGCCGCTGATCGCGCCGCTCGCGGAAGGCCAGCAGGTCGGCACCGTGAAGATCGTCGCCGACGGCAAGACGCTTTCCGAATTCCCGGTCGTCGCGCTGCAGGCCGTGCCGGAAGCCGGTATCTTCGGCCGTATCTGGGACTCGATCCTGCTGATGTTCAGCAAGAAGAAGTAAGCGAGACGGGCCTTTGTTTTTACGACTTCATCCCCATCTGTCATAACCATGAGCCAAGCCGAATTCGAACCGATCGTCTACCTCAGCGTCTCGTCGCAGGAGGAACTGGTGCCGCTGTCCGAAGCCCGTGTCCCGGTGCTCGACCGCGGGTTCATCTTCGGCGACGGCGTGTATGAAGTCGTCCCCGTTTATGCGCACGACGGCGCGCACGTGCCGTTCCGGATCGAGCAGCATCTGGAGCGGCTCGCGCGCAGCCTGAAGAAGATCGGCATCGACAACCCGCACGACGCCGCTGGCTGGCGCGCGCTGATCGAGCGCGTCGTCGCGGTGAATGCCGAAGGCCTCGGCGACGGCAACGCGCTCGTCTACCTGCAGGTGACGCGCGGCGTCGCGAAGCGCGGCCATGCGTTCCCGGCGAACGCGGTGCCGACGGTGTTCGCGATGACGAGCCCGCTGCGCCTGCCGTCGGAAGAAGAGCGCGCGAAGGGCGTGCGTTGCGTGACGGCCGAGGATCGCCGCTGGCTGCATTGCGACATCAAGTCGATCTCGCTGCTCGGCAACGTGCTGATGGCGCAGCATGCGGCGGAACGCGATGCGTTCGAGACGCTGCAACTGCGCGACGGCTACCTGACCGAAGGCTCGTCGTCGAACGTGTGGGTCGTGAAGAATGGCGAGCTGCTCGCGCCGCCGCGCAGCAACAAGATCCTCGAGGGGATCCGCTACGCGCTGGTCGAGGAGCTGGCCGACGAATGCAGGATTCCGTTCGTCGCGCGCGAGATCAGCGAAGCGGAGTTGCGCGCGGCCGACGAGATCATGATCACGTCGGCCACGAAGGAAGTGCTGCCTGTCACGTCGCTCGACGATCTGCCCGTGCAGGGCGGCAAGCCGGGCCCCGTGTTCGCGGCGCTGTACGACGCGTACCAGCGTGCGAAGGCACGCGAGTTTGAACAGTTTGACCTAACCCGGAGAAAATGATGAGCGAACCGACCAAAACCGTCGAGGTCACCGGCGCGATCGAGACCCGGAAGGAGTCGCTGCTGGAGTTCCCGTGCGATTTCCCGATCAAGATCATGGGCAAGGCGCACCCCGAGTTCAAGGACACGATCTTCAAGGTCGTCGCCGTTCACGACAACGAGATCGATGTCGAGAAGATCGAGGAGCGCGCGTCGAGCGGCGGCAATTACACGGGCCTCACGATCACCGTGCGCGCGACGAGCCAGGAACAGCTCGACAATATCTACCGCGCACTGACCGGCCATCCGATGGTCAAGGTCGTACTCTAAGCGCCTTCCATCCTCCTTCCTGCGCGCATTCGGCGGGGGTCTTCCCCGCCGCGCGCCGCGCGTCCAGCTCGTCGCACAGCCGCTTGTATTCGGCGACTTCCTCGAGCAGCCAGGTCCTGAACGCCTGCACGCGCGGCGTGTTCAGCAGCGGCGGCGGACACACGAAAAAATAGTGCCACGGGCTCGGCCCGTCGATGTCGAACAGGCGCACGATGCGCCCGTCCAGCAGGTCGTGCACCGCGAGCGAGCGGCGCACCAGCGCGATGCCCTGGCCGTCGATCGCGGCCAGCAGCAGGTTCGACGAATCCTGGTACAGAATCCCCCGCTTCGGCTCGGTCAGCGTATCGAGCCCGGCCGCGTCGAACCACGGCCGCCACAGCTCGTCGTCCGAGCGCAGCAGGTTGTAGTGCGCGAGATCGGCGGGCGTCTGCGGCAGCTTGCCGCCGTTCAGCGTCGGCGCGCACGCCGGAAAGAACACTTCCTCGAACAGCGGCTCGACGTGCAGCCCCGGGTAGCTGCCGAAGCCGAAGCGGATCGCGAGATCGACGTCGTCGCGCGCGAAATCGGTGAGCGAGTTGGTCGACTGCAGCTCGACGTCGATTTCCGGATGCCGCTCGATGAACGTGCCGATGCGTGGCGTGATGAAGCGCGCGGCGAACGACGACAGCATCGACACCACGAGCCGCCGGTCGCGGTCGCTCGCGCGCACGTCGCGCGTCGCGTCGGCGATCACCATCAGCGCGGTGCGGATCTGCTGCGCGTAGCGCATGCCGGCGTCGGTCAGGCACAGCCGCTTGCCGTTGCGCGTGAAAAGCTGCACGCCGAGCTCTTCCTCGAGCGCGCGCACCTGGTGGCTGACCGCGCCGTGCGTGACGTACAGCTCGTCGGCGGCGCGCGAGAAATTCTCGTGACGGGCGGCGGCTTCGAACGCGCGAATCGCGTTCAATGCAGGCAGCTGGCGGAGGTCCATTTGCTAATTTTCCTCACATCGACGTGAAAATTGGTCGTTTTGTCGGATGCCTTGAAGTGACTACGATTGTAGCCATCGAAGCACTTATTGGCGGAGTCGATCATGCAAGAAATTTCCTCAAGCATCACGTTCGAAATCCCCGTTGGCGAAACCGTGCCGATGAAGGTGCAACGCAGCACGCGGCTGATCGTCCAGTGCGGGCCGGTCTGGGCGACGCGCAGCAACGACGTCGACGACTACTTCCTGGTCGATGGCGAGACGCTGAAGCTGCGCCGCGGCGAGCGGCTGTGGCTCAGCGCGGAAGGCCGGGAGGGCGCGTGCGTCGCGTTCTCGGTGTCGCGGCCGCCCAAGGAAGTCGCGCTCGGCGGGCTGGCACGGCTGCGCGAACGTGTCACCGCGCTGCTCCACGACGGATGGCGCACGGTTTGACCGCCATTTCCTCCGACGGATACTGACCATCCGTCCCTTTCCCCGGCCGGCGAGACCCATGGGTTTTCGGTAAACTACCGCCCATGTCCGTTTCGCCGGTTTCCATCGTGTCCACGCCTGTCGCCGTTTCCGCATCGCCTGCCGAATCGCCGGATCACCCGGTCACCGTGCGCTGGCGGGGCGTCGAGGCCTACGAGACGAGCTTCGACGCGATGCGCGCGTTCACCGACACGCGCACGGCCGACACCGGCGACGAGCTCTGGCTGGTCGAGCATCCGCCCGTCTACACGCTCGGCCAGGCGGGCGACCCGGCCCACCTGCTGGTGGCCGACAGCGGCGTGCCGCTTGTGAAGGTCGACCGCGGCGGGCAAATCACTTATCACGGCCCCGGCCAGATCGTCGTCTACCTGCTGCTGGATTTGCGCCGGCGCAAGCTGATGGTGCGCACGCTCGTGACGAAGATCGAGGAGGCCGTGATCGAAACCCTCGCGGCGTATAATCTCGCTTCGGTCCGCAAGGCGGGCGCGCCGGGGATCTACGTGGCATCCGGCGTGCACGAAGGCGCGAAAATCGCGGCCCTCGGCCTGAAGATCCGCAACGGCTGCAGCTATCACGGGCTGAGCCTGAACGTGAAGATGGATCTGCGCCCGTTTCTTGCGATCAACCCGTGCGGCTATGCCGGACTGGAAACCGTCGACATGGCGAGCCTCGAGGTTGCCGCCGACTGGAACGACGTCGCCCACACGCTGGTGCGCCGTCTGATCGCCAACCTCGACGGCGCATCCGCGGCCGCCGACAAGCCGCAGGCACTGGAACAATCGAATGACTGACGTTACCGCTTCTCCCGCACCGGCCGATTCGGCCGCGACCGCTGCCTACGATCCGACCGCCAAGCAGAAGGCGCAGGCGAAGACGGCGCGCATCCCGATCAAGGTGATTCCGATCGAGAAGCTGAAGAAGCCCGAGTGGATCCGCGTGAAGGCGGCCACCGGCAGTTCGCGCTTCAACGAGATCAAGACGATCCTGCGCGAGCACAACCTGCATACGGTGTGCGAGGAAGCGAGCTGCCCGAACATCGGCGAATGCTTCGGCAAGGGCACTGCGACGTTCATGATCATGGGCGACAAGTGCACGCGCCGCTGCCCGTTCTGCGACGTCGGCCACGGCCGCCCCGATCCGCTCGACACCGACGAGCCGAAGAACCTCGCGCGCACGATCGCCGCGCTGAAGCTCAAGTACGTGGTGATCACGAGCGTCGACCGCGACGACCTGCGCGACGGCGGCGCCGCCCACTTCGTCGAGTGCATCCGTGAAGTGCGCGAGCAGTCGCCGGAAACGCGCATCGAGATCCTGACGCCGGACTTCCGCGGCCGTCTCGACCGCGCGATCTCGATCCTGAACGCCGCGCCGCCCGACGTGATGAACCACAACCTCGAAACGGTGCCGCGCCTGTACAAGGAAGCGCGCCCGGGTTCGGACTACGCGCACTCGCTGAAGCTCCTGAAGGACTTCAAGGCGCTGCATCCGGACGTCGCGACGAAGTCGGGCCTGATGGTCGGCCTCGGCGAGACCGAAGAGGAAATCCTGCAGGTGATGCGCGACCTGCGCGCGCACGACGTCGACATGCTGACGATCGGCCAGTACCTGCAGCCGTCCGAGCACCACCTGCCGGTGCGTGCGTACGTGCATCCGGATACGTTCAAGATGTACGAGGAAGAGGCATACAAGATGGGCTTCACGCACGCGGCCGTCGGCGCGATGGTGCGTTCGAGCTATCACGCCGATCTGCAGGCGCATGGGGCCGGCGTGGTCTGAGCGCCGCGTCAGCGTTACCGCAGCCTTCACGCAGTCGAAAAAGCCCGCAGCGATGCGGGCTTTTTTGCTGGTGCGGCCGCAATCCCTGCATTCGCACGGCAATCGCCACCCGACCGGACGCGCGATCCAGTCGAGCGTGAAAAGCAAAGCTCGAGCGGCATCGATAGCTTCGCAGGATAAGTTCGCTCCCGCCGCGCGCAAAGCTCCTATAGTCGGCTCTCCCGCAGCAATGCCCGCATTCCGAAGGAGAGCCGCATGTCCCGTTTCAGCTTCATCCGCCGCGCCGTCGTCGCGCTGACCGCCTTTGCCGCGCTCGGCGCGGCGCACGCCGAATCGCGCGAAGTCGTGATCGCGTACCAGGACATGGTCGTACCGTGGCGCTACGCGCAGGCGAGCGGTGAAGTCGAAAAGGCGACCGGCTACAAGGTAACGTTCCGCAAGCTCGACAGCGGCGCCGACGTGATCCGCGCGCTCGCGTCGGGCTCCGTGCAGCTCGGCGAAGCCGGGTCGAGCCCAATCGCGGCCGGGCTGTCGCAGGGGCTCGACATTTCGCTGTTCTGGGTGCTCGACAACATCAACGACGCCGAGGCGCTCGTCGCGCGCAATGGTTCGGGCGTCACCAACATCGCGGCGCTGAAGGGCAGGAAGATCGGCGTGCCGTTCGTGTCGACGTCGCATTTCCATACGCTCGTCGCGCTGCAGGCCGCGGGCGTCAATCCGAACGACGTGAAGATCGTCAACCTGCGTCCGCCCGAAGTCGCGGCCGCGTGGGCGCGCGGCGACATCGACGCGACCTATATCTGGGATCCCGTGCTGGCGAAGGTCAAGCAGTCGGGCACCGTGCTGACGACGTCGGGCAAGGTTGCGAAAGAAAGCGGCAAGGCCACCTTCGACGGCTTCGTCGTGAGCCGCAAGTTCGCGCGCGAGAACCCCGAGTTCGTCACGCGCTTCGTGAAGGTGCTCGCCGCCGCCGATGCCGATTACCGTGTGCATGCGGCCGCGTGGAAGGCCGGGTCGCCGCAGGTCGCGGCGGTGGCGAAGGTATCGGGCGCGAACGTGCAGGACGTGCCGGCCAGCCTCGCGCTCTACGCATTCCCGACGGCGGCCGAGCAGGCGTCGCCGACGTGGCTCGGCGGCGGTGCGCAATCGGGCGCCGCGAAGTCGCTCGCGGCCACCGCCGCGTTCCTCAAATCGCAGGGCACGATCCAGACGGTGCTGTCCGACTATTCGGCCGGCGTCGATCCGCAGTTCGTGCAGAAGGCCGCGCGCTGAGCGCGGCTACGCAGCGCATCGCGGAGCATCGCTCATGAGCACGCTGGAAGTTCGTCAGGTATCGGTTGCCTATCCGGGCGAGCGCGGTCGGCCGACGACGCAGGCGCTCGCGCGCGTCGACCTGCGCATCGATGCCGGTGAGTTCGTCGTCGCGCTCGGTGCGTCCGGGTGCGGAAAGACGACGCTGCTGAACTGCATGGCCGGTTTCGTCGCGCCGACGACCGGCGACGTGCGCGTCGACGGCGTGCCGGTCTCGGGCCCCGGTGCTGATCGTGGCGTCGTGTTCCAGAAATATGCGCTGTTGCCGTGGCTCGACGTGCTCGACAACGTCGCGCTCGGGCTGCGTTTCGCGCGCGTGTCGAAGGCCGAGCGCGAAGCGCGGGCGCGCGAGATGCTCGCGCTGGTCGGGCTCGACAAGCATGCGCATGCGCGCGTGTATGAACTGTCGGGCGGGATGCAGCAGCGTGTCGGCATCGCGCGCGCGTTGGCAAGCGATCCGCGCGTGCTGCTGATGGACGAGCCGATGGGGGCACTCGACGCGATGACGCGCGGCACGATGCAGGCGCTCGTGCTCGACGTGTGGGCGCGCACCGGCAAGACGGTGTTCTTCATCACGCACGACGTCGAGGAGGCGCTGTTCCTCGCGACGCGTCTCGTCGTGATGACGCCGGGCCCGGGCCGGATCGCCGAAACCTTCGAGTTGCCGTTCGCGCGACGCTACGTCGAATCGCGCGATGCGCGCGCGGTGAAGTCGTCGCCCGATTTCATCGGGTGGCGCGAGCGGCTGATCGCGTATCTGCATCGCGACGAAGCCGTCGGGGAAGCCGCGTGACGCGCGAGCTGGCGCGGCAGGGCGCGTCCGTCGGGCGCGGTCGGATCAGCACTTTGCACAGGCAGGACAGCATGAGCACGCAGGATTCGTGGACGGCCGATCGCGCGGCCGCGGGTTTCGAGCAGGACGAACACACGACGCGGCGACCCGCGGCGGCGCGCCCGACGCGCGCGTCGCACCGTTACCGGTTGCCGGGGCAAGGAAAGACCGCAGGGCTGAGCGCGGCGACGGTCGCTGCGCTGGCCGTGCTGTGGTGGGTCGCGACGCATCGCCAGTGGCTGCCGCCGTTGTTCCTGCCCGCGCCGGAAGCCGTATGGACGGCCTTCGTCGACGCGTGGCACGGCCGCATCCAGGGCGGCCTGCCGCTGTCCGAGCATCTGCTGTGGAGCGCCGCGCGTGTGTTCGGCGCATTCCTGCTCGCGACCGCGATCGGCGTGCCGGCCGGCATCCTGATGGGCGTGAGCCGCGTCGCGCGCGGCGTGCTCGATCCGCTGCTGGAGTTCTACCGGCCGCTGCCGCCGCTCGCGTACCTGCCGCTCGTCGTGATCTGGTTCGGTATCGACGAAACGGCGAAGCTCGTCGTGATCTTTCTCGCATGTTTCGCGCCAATCGCGATGGCCGCGCGCGCCGGCGTGCGCGCGGCGACGATCGAGCAGATCAACGCCGCGTATTCGCTCGGCGGCAGCTTCGCGCAGATCGTGCGGCACGTGGTGCTGCCGGCCGCGCTGCCGGAGATCCTCACCGGGCTGCGGATCGCGATCGGGTTCGGCTGGACGACGCTCGTCGCGGCCGAGATGGTCGCCGCGACGGCCGGGCTCGGGCAGATGGTGCTCAACGCATCGAGCTTCTTGCGCACCGACATCGTCGTGATGGGCATCCTGATCATCGGCGCGATCGCGTGGCTGTTCGATCTCGCGATGCGGTGGGTCGAGCGGCGGGTGGTGCCGTGGAAGGGGAGAGGATAGGGGCGGCACGGCGCGCGGGTAGTGTACGCACGGTGTATGGCGCGGGGCGTGACGGCGATGAGCGGACAGGGTCGCGAACAGAACGGGTCAGGTTTCGTGTCGATCGAAACCCGGCCCGTTCTGAATGATGCTGTCGGCAATGCCGCGACGGCTTACCAGCGATAGCCGGCGCCGACTGCCACGGTGCCTCGTGTATTGGTCGACCCGGACGCCTTGACGACCCAGCGACCGTTGCGGGTAGCAGTCGACAGACCGAACGCGACGGCCGACTGACCGCTGTACGTGCCGCCGGCAACCGATACCATGCTTTCGCCCGCCAGCGACGCCTGCGGCAGGTTCGCGATCGCGACGGCGGACGCGATGCCGCCGCTCGCGTCGCGCCGGTAGTGATCGATGTCGGATCGAACGCTGCCGATCTTGTCGTTCAACTGCTGCACGTTCACGGCATCGGTCGGCGCGGTGCCGGCCTTGACGTTGGTGATCTGTCGTTCCTGCCCAGGCGCGCCGACGGACACCGTGTCGTCGCGATCGGCGACGGAATTCGCGCCGAGCGCGACCGAATTATTGCCCGATGCCTTCGCATTGTTCCCCATCGCGACACTGCCATTGCCTGAGGCGGTCGAGTTCTGGCCGAGCGCCATCGAATCCGATCCGGTCGCTCCGGAGCCGTCGCCGAGCTGTGCCAACTGGTTGCCATGCTCGCCCGTCGGCGGTTTGACGCCGGTGCCGTTCTGTTCGACATTCGTCAGACGAGAATTCAGTGAATCGACGCTGTTCTGGAATTTCTGCTCCATCGCAAAGAGTTGCCCACCGTTGACGGCCTGCATGCTGCCGGCCGCGATTGCGCCTCCCCTGACGTTGTTGAGCAAGGTGCCGCCGACACCGCCGAGCGTCGCGCTACCGAGCGTCAGGTCGTCGTACACGATCGCGCCGAGCGGCTTGCCGTTCGGGTCGATCAGGCCGGCCGCCTTGAGCTGCGCGACCGTCACGGCGTCGGTGTCGCCGGTGCCGTTCGACAGGCCGGTCAGCGTGCGCGTGCCGTTCGTGCCGGCGACACTGACCGATGCGCCGCCCTTGTCGGCGCCGATCGAGATGGCGAGACTGGCCGGATCCTGCCGCACGAGGCCGGTCGTGCCGTTGTCGAGCCGATTGCCGAGATCGCTGACGTCGTAGCGGATCGACTTGACGTCGGCTTCGGTCGTCGAGACGCGCCCGTCGAGGTTCGTCAGCGCACTGCCGACATTGGTGAAGGTCTGGCCGTCGATCTTGTAGCTCGGGCCGCGCACGGACCCGTCCGCGTTGATCGTGGCGTCGCCGCCGAGCGCCTCGACGACAGGCTTGAGTTGCGACAGGTTGGTCGCATCGGTGTCGCGCGTGCCGGCGCGGAGATTGACGAGCTGGCGCTCGTTGCCTGCTTTTCCGATCGACACGGTGTTCGCCCGATCGGCGACGCTGCCCTGTCCCAGCGCGACCGCGTCGTGCGCGGTGACCGTCGTGTCCGCGCCGAGCGCGAGGGCGCGGTTCGCGTTGACGTTCGACGAGACGCCGAACGCGCTCGAGCGATCGCCGTGGACGTTCGCCCGTTCGCCGACGGCAACGGTGGACCGTCCGTCGGCGACGGACTGCGCGCCGATCGCGATCGCCGAGTAGTCGCCGCCGGTCTCGCCGTTCGCCTTCGCGCCGGGCCCGATGGCGATCGAGCCGGCACCCGACGCGGTCGGATTGTTGCCGGTGCCGGAATTGACGATCAGGTTGTCGAGAACGAGATCGGCGGCATGGCTGTAACCGGGCAAGAACGCGGCTGTCGAGAGGGCCAGCACGGACAGGCGGGCGGCCGCCCGGCGTTGCCGTTTTGTCGAACCGTGCGGGCGTGCGTTGCCGGAGGGCATGGCGAGGAGGCGAATCATGAATCGTAGTCCTGAATGATGGATTTCGTGCATTCGGACGGTCAATGCCGATGTGCTTCATCGGCAACGGGACGTTGTACCGTTGCCTGCGAACTGCACGCCGGGATCGAATGACCGAGACGTGAGTCAGCGACTATACGGAGCGGCTGATGTGTCGTCGATCAGACAGTTACGAAATTGAAGTTGGCGGTATGGGACAGGACATCGCGTATCGATCGAGATGTCGTAATTGGACAAGACGCGCAAACAGGAAGCGGCCGACGCGCGTCGGCCGAGTCAAAATGTCGTCGCGGCGGGGTGGGCGAACGGTATCGCGGCGGTGCGTCGCGCCGCCGCGCATGGACCCGCTCAATCCCCCATCGCAACTCCTTCACGCCGCGGATCCGCGCCGCCGAACCACACCGTCTGCCCCTGCACGTTCAGCCGCTGGATCCCCTGCAGCCCCGAGTTCATCTCGACGACCTGCACGTCGTGCCCGCGGCCCTTCAGCCCGTCGGCGAGCGCGTCCGACACGCGGCCGCGCTCGAGCTGCGTCGGCCCGTTCATCGACCCGAAGTTCGGCAGCGCGATCGCCTGCTGCATCGTCATGCCCCAGTCGAGCACGCCGACCAGCGTCTTCGCGACGTGATTGATGATCGCGGGGCCGCCGGCCGAGCCGACGATCATCGTCACCTGCTTCGTCTTCTTGTCGAACACGAGCTCCGGCGACATCGCCGAGCGCGGCCGCTTGCCGGGCTGCACGCGGTTCGCGACCGGCCGGCCGTTGTCGTTCGACACGAACGAGAAATCGGTGAGCTGGTTGTTCAGCATGAAGCCGCGCACCATCAGCCGCGAGCCGAACGCATCCTCGATGCTGGTCGTCATCGACAGCGCCTGGCCGTAGCGGTCGACGATCGCGATGTCGGACGTCGACGGCAATTCGGGGCTGCGATCGTCGGCCATCGCGAGCGTCGCGCCCTGCGGCGCGCCGGCCTGCGCGACGCCCATGCTGCTGTCGCCGATCAGCCGCGCGCGCTGCGCGAGGTAGGACTTGTCGGTGAGGCTCGCCCAGTTGCCGCCCGGCAGCGGCACGAAATCGGGATCGGCGACATAGCGCGCGCGGTCCGCATACGCGAGGCGCCCGGCTTCGCTGAACAGGTGCGCGGCGAACGGCGTCGGCTCGTAGCCGACGTCGTTGCGCACCGGTTTCTGCGCGCCGATCTGCTGCCAGTCGGGCATCGCCTCGAGGATGCCGAGCATCTGCGCGATCGCGAGGCCGCCCGACGACGGCGGCGGCATCCCGCAGACGACCGAGCGCCGGTAGTCGGCGCACAGCGGCGTGCGCACCTTCGCCTTGTAGCGTGCGAGATCCTGTAGCGACAGCAGCCCCGGGTTGGTCGGGTGCTTGCGTACCTTCGTGACGATGTCGCGGGCGATCGCGCCGGTATAGAACGCGTTCGCGCCGCGCTCGGCGACCTGGCGCAGCACGGTCGCGAGCGCCGGGTTCTTCAGCACCGTGCCGGCCGCCTTCGGCGTGCCGTCCGGGTTGTAGAAGTACGCGCGCGCGGCCGGATCGTTCTTCAGGTACTTGTCGTTTGCGATCAGCATCGCGAGCCGCGGGCTGATCGTGAAGCCGTGCTCGGCGAGCCGGATCGCCGGCTGGAACAGCCGGCGCCACGGCAGCTTGCCGTGTGCGCGGTGCGCGGCGTCGAGCATGCGCAGCACGCCCGGCGCGCCGACCGAGCGACCGCCGACGACGCCTTCGTAGAAACCCATCGGCTGCCCGGTTGGCCCGTAGAACAGGCGGTCGGTCGCGGCGGCCGGCGCGGTTTCGCGGCCGTCGTACGCCTGCGCCGCCTTGCCGTCGAAGTACAGCATGAACGCGCCGCCGCCGATCCCCGACGATTGCGGCTCGACGAGCGCGAGCACCATCTGAGTCGCGATCGCGGCGTCGATCGCGGTGCCGCCGGCCTTCAGCATCTCGTAGCCGGCCTGCGTCGCGAGCGGGTTCGCGGCCGCGATCATGCTGTGCTGCGAAGTCCAGCCCGGCTTGTCGACCCAGCCGGACGACAGCTCGGGCGCATGGAAGCCGGGCAGCGGGACGGCGGCGCCCGACGCGGGGGCAACCGGGACGACGGCGCCCGACGGCGCGGACGGGGACGCGCAGCCGGCGTTGAACGCGACGAGCGCGATGGCGGCGAGCAGCGTCCAGGGACGCGAATGCGGACGAATCCGGTCGAACATTGAACCCTCGGCAGCAGTGAATTCGAATGAAGCGATGGTGCGGGCGCAACGGGGCTGCGCGCCCGGCGCGCTATTGTCGCCGCGCGGCCGGCGGATTGTCACCCGACAGGAAACCCTGAAGCATCGCGCCGGGCCCGCCCCGACCGGCCTTTCCGGCCTGTTCGAGGATGAACTCTATGAACGTCGACGTCGCGCGCGTGTGGTGCCGGTTCGGCATGTAGAGCATGTACATGTGCGTGCCGAAGATGCTGAGCCGGTACGCGTCGAGCGACGTGACGACGGCGCCGCGCCGCATGTCGTCCTGCATCACGTAGTCGGGCACGATGCCGACGCCGATCCCCGCGAGGATCGCCTGGCGCAGGAACAGGAAGTTCTCCGAAATCAGCGTCGGCTCGAGCAGCACCTCGTGGCGCTCGTCGCCGAGATACGCGGCGATCCTGAGCTGGCGGCCCATCACCGTCGCGGTGACGACCGGCGCGGCGGCCAGCGCGCCGAGGCTCGCGGGCATCCCGTGCGTGGCCGCGAATGCGGCCGACGCGCACGCGACGTAGCGCACCGCGCCCATGTCGCGCGCGACGAGGTTCTGCGGCGGCTCGGGCATCACGCGCACCGCGATGTCGATCTCGTCACGCATCAGGTCTTCCACGCGGTTCTCGAATACGACGTCGAGCACGATGCCCGGATGCAGCCGCTTGAACGCGAGCAGCCATTCGGACATCACCATCTGCCCATAGCCGCTCGGCACCGACAGCCGCACGCGGCCCTGCAGGTCCTGGCCGAGCGTCGTCACCGATTCCTCCGCGGCGAGCAGCTCGTTGCGGATGCGCCGGCCGTGCTCGTACAGCTTCAGCCCGATCTCGGTCGGCTCGATGCGCCGCGTCGTGCGCCGCACGAGCTGCTGGCCGATCGAGCGCTCGAGCTGGTTCAGCCGGTAGCTGACGTTCGCGCGGCTCATCTTGAGCCGCTGCGCGGCCTTGCTGAGATTGCCGGCGTCGAGGATCTCGACGAGCAGCGTCAGCGCGTTCAGGTCCATGCGTATGCTCCTGATCCGTCCCGTTTAACGGTCGGAAAGCATTCAGTGTCAAGTCAGACTTGACAGCTTGTAAAGGCGTGCGGGAATTGTCAATGAATCTCGATCAATCGAGAATCGGTGCATGTCTGGTGCATAGAGAGACAGGAGACACCATGAATTCACCTACCCCACCCCAAACCGGCACGGTCACGCGCGAGCGGCGCGACAAGGTGCTCATCGTCACGATCGACCACCCGCCCGTCAACGCGCTGTCCGCCGACGTGCGGCGCGGTCTCGCCGACGCGCTCGACGCCGCGCAGGCCGACGACGCGATCCGCGCGGTGCTGATCGTCGGCGCCGGGCGCAACTTCATCGCGGGCGCCGACATTCGCGAATTCGGCAAGCCGCCGGTGCCGCCGTCGCTGCCCGACGTGTGCGAGCGGATCGAGTCCAGCGCGAAGCCGGTCGTGGTCGCGCTGCACGGCGCGACGCTCGGCGGCGGGCTCGAAGTCGCGCTGGCCGCGCATTACCGGCTCGCGGTGCCCGGCGCGAAGCTCGGGCTGCCCGAAGTCACGCTCGGCCTGCTGCCCGGCGCGGGCGGCACGCAGCGCGCGCCGCGCCTGATCGGCGCGAAGGCCGCGCTCGACCTGATGCTGACGGGCCGCCACGCGAGTGCCGACGAAGCGCTCGCGCTCGGCCTCGTCGATCGCGTCGCGCACAGCGACGACACGCTCGCCGAAGGCCTTGCCTATGCGCAGGAACTCGTGTCGCTCGGCGCGCCGGTGCGCCGCACGCGCGATGCGCAGGGGCTCGCCGATCGCGCGGCCGCGCAGGCCGCGATCGACGCGGCGCGCGCGGAACTGCCGAAGAAGTCGCGCGGGCTGTTCTCGCCGGCGAAGATCGTCGAAGCGGTCGAGGCCGCGCTCACGCAGTCGTTCGACGCGGGGATGAAGTTCGAACGCAGCCTGTTCCTGCAGTGCATCGACAGCCCGCAGCGCGCGGGCCTCGTGCACGCGTTCTTCGCGGAGCGCGAAGCCGCGAAGGCACCCGAGGCGCGGCGTGCGAGCGCGCGGCCGGTCGAGCGGATCGGCGTGGTCGGCGGCGGCACGATGGGCGCGGGCATCGCGGTCGCGGCGCTCGACGCCGGGCTGCCGGTGACGATGATCGAACGCGATGAAGCGTCGCTCGCGCGCGGCCGCGCGCACGTCGAGAAGGTGTACGACGGCCTCGTCGCGAAAGGGCGGATGACGCCGGCCGCGCACGCGGCGCGGCTTGCGCGCTTCAAGGGCAGCACGTCGTACGACGCGCTCGCGCAGGCCGACGTCGTGATCGAGGCCGTGTTCGAGGACATGGCCGTGAAGAAGGCCGTGTTCGCCGAGCTCGCGCGCGTCTGCAAGCCGGGCGCGGTGCTCGCGACCAACACGTCGTATCTCGACATCGACGAACTGGCCGCGAGCATCGACCGCCCGGCCGACGTGATCGGCCTGCATTTCTTCTCGCCGGCCAACGTGATGAAGCTGCTCGAGATCGTCGTGCCGGCGCGCGTGAGCGCGGACGTCGTCGCGACCGCGTTCGCGCTCGCCAAACAACTGAAGAAGACGCCGGTGCGCGCGGGCGTATGCGACGGCTTCATCGGCAACCGGATCCTCGCCGTCTATCGCACGGCGGCCGACTACCTGATGGAAGACGGCGCGTCGCCGTACCAGATCGATCGCGCGGTGCGCGAATTCGGCTTCCCGATGGGGCCATTCCAGGTGGTCGATCTCGCGGGCGGCGACATCGGCTGGGCGACCCGCAAGCGCCGCGCGGCGACACGCGATCCGCGCGCGCGCTATGTCGAGATTTCCGACCGGCTGTGCGAGCGCGGCTGGTTCGGGCAAAAGACGTCGCGCGGCTACTACCTGTATCCGGACGGCGCGCGCGTCGGCACGCCGGACCCGGAAGTCGAAGCGATCGTCGCGGCAGAACGCGCGAAGAAGGGCGTCACGCCGCGCACGTTCACCGACGACGAGATCCTGCGCCGCTACCTCGCCGCGATGATCAACGAAGGCGCGAACGTCGTGCACGAGAAGATCGCGCTGCGCCCGCTCGATGTCGACGCGGTGTTCCTGTACGGCTACGGTTTCCCGCGCTATCGCGGCGGCCCGATGCACTACGCGGACACGCTCGGTCTCGCGAACGTGCTCGCTGATATCCGCGCGTTCGCGAAGGAGGATCCGCTGTTCTGGAAGCCGTCGCCGCTGATCGTCGAACTCGTCGCGCGCGGCGCCGATTTCGCGAGCCTGAACCGCATCGACTGACCGCCAACCGCATTCGCAACGGACCGAAGATGAACCTCGATTTCACTCCCGAAGAGGAAGCCTTCCGCACGGAAGTGCAGCGCTTCCTGCAAGCCGAATTGCCCGAGCGCATCGCGCGCAAGGTGAAGGGCGGCCTGCACCTCACGCGCGACGACATGCGCGAATGGCACGCGACACTCAACGCGCGCGGCTGGCTCGCGAGCCACTGGCCGCGCGAATACGGCGGCCCCGGCTGGAGCGTCGCGCAGAAGTTCCTGTTCGACAACGAATGCGCGCTCGCGGGTGCGCCGCGCATCGTGCCGTTCGGCGTGAACATGCTCGGCCCCGTGCTGATCAAGTACGGCAACGAAGCGCAAAAGCGCCGCTGGCTGCCGCGCATCCTCGATGGCAGCGACTGGTGGTGCCAGGGCTACTCGGAACCGGGCGCCGGTTCCGATCTCGCGGCGGTGAAGACGAGCGCGGTGCGCGGCATCGACGCGCAGGGCGAGCACTACATCGTGAACGGCCAGAAGACGTGGACCACGCTCGGCCACTACGCGAACATGATCTTCTGCCTCGTGCGCACCGCGACCGACGTGCGCAAGCAGGAGGGCATCAGCTTCCTGCTGATCGACATGAACACGCCGGGCGTCGACGTGCGCCCGATCATCACGCTCGACGGCGAGCATGAAGTGAACGAGGTGTTCTTCACCGACGTGCGCGTGCCGGCGGAAAACCTCGTCGGTGAAGAAAACCGCGGCTGGACCTACGCGAAATACCTGCTCACGTACGAGCGCACCAACATCGCCGGGATCGGCTTCTCGACGGCCGCGCTCGACCGGCTACGCGCGGTCGCCGCGAAGGTGACGAAGAACGGCAAGCCGCTCGCGGACGATCCGTTTTTCTCAGCGCGCGTCGCGCGTGTCGAGATCGAGCTCGAGAACATGCGCACGACCAACCTGCGCGTGCTGGCCGCGGTCGCGGGCGGCGGCGCGCCGGGCGCGGAAAGCTCGATGCTGAAGATCCGCGGCACGCAGATCCGCCAGGAGATCGCGTCGTTGATGCGGCGCGCGATGGGGCCGTACGCGCTGCCGTTCGTCGACGAAGCGCTCGATGCGGACTACGACGGCGAACCGGTCGGCCCGGACGACGCCGCGAGCGCCGCGCAGCAGTACTTCAACAACCGGAAGCTGTCGATCTTCGGCGGCTCGAACGAGATCCAGAAGAACATCATCGCGAAGATGATGCTCGGGCTGTAACGAGGAGCGCGACGATGGATTTCCAGCACACAGAAGACCGCCGGATGCTGGCGGACACGTTGAACCGCTTCATCGCCGAACAGTACGCGTTCCCGGTGCGCGATCGCATCGCGCAGTCGGCCGAAGGCTTCGATCGCGCGATGTGGCAGCGCTTTGCCGAGCTCGGCACGGTCGGCGCGCTGTTTCCCGAAGCCGACGGCGGCTTCGGCGGCGCGGGCTTCGACATCGCCGTGGTGTTCGAATGCCTCGGGCGCGGGCTCGTCGTCGAGCCGTTTCTCGGCGCGCTGCTGGCTGGCCGCGCGCTGTCGCTCGCCGGCGGCGATGCGCATCGCGACAAGCTCGCGGCGCTGATCGACGGCAGCGCGAGCGCCGCGTTCGCGCACGACGAGCCGGGCTCGCACTACGAACTGACGACCGTGCGCACGCGCGCCGAACGCTCGGGCGACGGCTGGGTGCTGACGGGCGCGAAGGGCGTCGTCGACCAGGCCGCGCAGGCGGCGTTCTTCGTCGTCAGCGCGCGCACGTCCGGTCATGACGACGATGCGGCCGGCATCGGCCTGTTCGTCGTGCCGGCCGATGCGCCGGGCGTATCGCTGCGCGATTACCGGAAGATCGACGGCGGTCGCGCGGCCGAGGTGCGTTTCGATCGCGTTGCGCTGCCGATCGATGCCGCGCTCGGCGGGCCGGACGGCGACGGTGGCGGCGAGGCGGGCGCGGCGCTGCTCGAACGCGTGCTCGGTTACGGGCTGCTCGCGCTGTCGGCGGAAGCGCTCGGCGCGATGGACGTCGCGAAGGAACACACGCTCGACCACCTGCGCACGCGCAAGCAGTTCGGTTTGCCGATCGGCAGCTTCCAGGCGCTGCAGCACCGGATGGCCGACCTGCTGCTCGAAGTCGAGCAGGCGCGTTCGGCCGTGATCAACGCGGCTGCGCAGCTCGATGCGCCGCGCGCGGTGCGCGAACGTGCGCTCGCGGCAGCGAAATACAGCATCGGCCGGATCGGCACACTCGTCGCCGAGGAGAGCATCCAGTTGCACGGCGGCATCGGGATGACGTGGGAGCTGCCGCTGTCGCATTACGCGAAGCGCCTCGTGATGATCGATCACCAGCTCGGCGACGAGGATCACCATCTCGCGCGCTACATCGCGCTGTCGAAACACTAAAAGCGGACAACGCGAACGGAGGAGACAAGAATGACGAACGAACCGCGCGCATTGCCGCTGGCCGGCGTGAAGGTGCTCGATTTCTCGCGCGTGCTCGCGGGCCCGTGGTGCGCGATGGTGCTCGCCGATTTCGGCGCGGAAGTGATCAAGGTCGAGCATCCGGCGCGCGGCGACGACACGCGCGACTGGGGGCTGCGGATCGGCGATACCGAGACGACCTACTTCAACAGCGTGAATCGCAGCAAGCGTTCGATCTGCGTGGACCTGCAGACCGAAGCCGGGCAGCGCGTCGCGCGCGAGCTGGCCGCGCAGGCCGACGTGCTGATCCACAACTTCAAGTTCGGCGGCGCGGAAAAGCTCGGCCTCGGCTACGACGCGCTGGCCGAACTGAACCCGCGCCTCGTGCACTGCGCGATTTCCGGCTACGACCGTTCGGGTGCCGAGGCCGCGCGGCCCGGCTACGACCTCGTCGTGCAGGGCGAGGCCGGGCTGATGGCGCTGAACGGCGAGGCCGGCCAGCCGCCGCTGAAGTTCGGCGTCGCCGCGGTCGACCTGTTCACCGGCATGTATTCGGCGCAGGCGATCCTCGCCGCGCTGTACGAGCGCCATGCGACCGGGCGCGGGCGGCGCATCGAGATGGCGCTGTTCGACTGCGGGCTGATGATCACCGCGTACTACGGGCTCGACGCGCTGTTGATGGGCGAGGACCCGCCGCGCTACGGCAACGCGCATCCGTCGATCGTGCCGTACGGCGTGTTCGATGCGGCCGACGGCCCGCTCGTGATCACCGTTGGCAACAACACGCAGTTCGCGCGCTTCTGCGATGCGATCGAGCGCCCCGACCTCGCGGCCGATGCGCGCTACAAGACCAATCTCGGCCGCTCGGAAAACCGCGCGGACTTGCTGCCCGAGCTTCGCCGCGAACTCGCGCGCCGGTCGCGCGCGACGCTGCTTGCGGCGCTCGCCGACGCGGGCATCCCGTGCGGCGAGGTGCTCGGGCTGCACGAAGCGTTGAGGTCCGAGCGTGCGACCAGTGCGGGGCTCGTCACGCGGCAGCCGCATCCGGTCGCGGGCGGTGTCGACGTGCTCGCGCCGCCGTACCGCTTCGACGGCGCGCGGCTGCCGGTGCGCGGCGCGCCGCCGGTGCTGGGCGCCGATACGGACGCGGTGCTCGGCGCCTGGCTCGGGATGTCGGCCGACGAGGTCGCGCGTCTGCGCGCGGATCGCGTGGTCTGAATCGATATTTGCCGCCGCGGCGCGGGCGGGGCGGTTGACGCGCCGGCCATCTACAAGACAAGCCTCGCGAAACGACGGGGCGCCCTGCGGGGACTGGAGCAAGCGCTGAAGCGCCGATTCCGGTCGACCGCGAAGCATGGGACCGGAGTAAGGCGCCAAAGCGCCAACTTCGGTCCACCGCGAAGCATGGGACCAGAGTAAGCGCTAAAGCGCTAACTCTGGTCGACATAGGAGACACCATGGAGCTTTCCGTCATCGAATCGGTCACGGCGCGCCGCGACTACCAGCAACTCGTGCGTGCGCGGCGCCGCTTCAGCTTCACGCTGACGGCGCTGATGATCGCGACCTACTACGGCTTCATCCTGCTCGTCGCGCTTGCGCCGCACGTGCTCGCGGCGCCGCTGTATCGCGGCGCGACGACGACGGTCGGGATCGCCGCGGGCGTCGCGATCATCCTGGTCGCGATCGGCCTGACCGCGTGCTACGTGCTGCGCGCGAATCGTGCGTTCGACCGCCGGGTCGACGCAATCCTGCAGCGTTCCTGACGGAGGCCGACATGCGACGCACATCGATCGCGCTCGGCGCGCTTGCCGTTCTCGTTTCCTCCGCCGCCCATGCGGTATCGGTCGCAGGCCCGATGCCCGACAAGGTCGAGCTGAACCCGGTCGCGATCGGGATGTTCTTCGCGTTCGTGTTCGCGACGCTCGCGCTCACGCGCTGGGCCGCGCGCCGCACGCGCTCGACGCGCGACTTCTACACGGCCGGCGGCGGCATCACCGGGCTGCAGAACGGGCTCGCGATCGCGGGCGACTACATGTCGGCTGCGTCATTCCTCGGGTTGTCCGGGATGGTGTTCATGTTCGGCTTCGACGGGCTCATCTATTCGATCGGTTTTCTGGTCGGCTGGCCGTTCGTGATGTTCCTGATCGCCGAACCGCTGCGCAACCTCGGCAAGTTCACGTTCGTCGACGTCGTCGCGTACCGCTTCGCGCAGCGGCCGATCCGGCTGCTGACTTCCGCGAACGCGCTGACGATCGTCGTGCTGTACCTCGTCGTGCAGATGGTCGGCGCGGGCAAGCTGATCCAGCTGCTGTTCGGGCTGTCGTACGGCACGGCGGAGCTGATCGTCGGCGTGCTGATGGTGGTCTACGTGTTCTTCGGCGGGATGACCGCGACCACCTGGGTGCAGGTGATCAAGGCCGTGCTGCTGCTGTGCGGCGCGACGCTGCTCGTGTTGCTCGCGCTCGGCGAATTCGGCTTCAGCGTCGACGAGATGTTCCGCCGCGCGGTGGCCGTGCATCCGGGCGCGCTCGGCATCATGGGGCCCGGCAAGCTGATCCGCGATCCGGCCAACGCGCTGTCGCTCGGCATCGCGCTGATGTTCGGCACGGCCGGCTTCCCGCACATCCTGATGCGCTTCTTCACGGTGCCGAACGCGAAGGAGGCGCGCAAGTCGGTGCTCTACGCGACCGGCTTCATCGGCTACTTCTACCTGCTGACCTTCGTGATCGGCTTCTCGGCGATCGTGCTGCTCGCGCAGCATCCCGAGTTCTTCAAGCTCGGCGCGAACGGCACGTTCAACCTCACGCACGACCTGCTCGGCGGCTCGAACATGGTCGCGGTGAAGCTCGCGCAGGCGGTCGGCGGGAACTGGTTCTACGGCTTTATCGCGGCCGTCACGTTCGCGACGATCCTCGCGGTGGTCGCGGGCCTGACGCTCGCCGGCGCGACGACGATCTCGCACGACCTGTACGCGCAGATGTGGGCGCGCGGCAAGCCCGACGAGCGCCTCGAGATGCGCATCTCGCGCGCGGCGACGATCGTGCTGTCGGCCGTCGCGATCGGGCTGTCGATCCTGTTCGAGCACGTGAACGTCGCGTTCATGGTCGGGCTCGTCGCGGCGGTGGCCGCGAGCGCGAATTTCCCGGTGCTCGCGATGTCGATCTTCTGGCGCGGCATGACGACGCGCGGCGCGGTGCTCGGCGGCGGCCTCGGCCTCGCGTCGGCGGTGGTGCTCACGGTGCTGTCGAAGTCGGTGTGGGTCGACGTGCTGCACCACGCGCACGCGCCGGTGTTCCTCGACAACCCGGCGCTCGTGTCGGTGCCGCTCGCGTTCATCGGGATCGTCGTCGGCTCGCTCGCGGATCGCAGCGAGCGCGCGCGGCGCGAGCGCGACGCGTTCGCGCAGCAGGAGTTCTACGCGCAAACCGGCCTGCTGGCCGGCGAGGCCGTGCAGCACTGATGGGTCTGACAAATGTGCTGGTCCGTCCGGATCGCCGGACGGATATTTTCCGGAAATCCGGAATCCCGGATTTCCTTGCCTGCCGCATTATGAGAAATACAATGAAAACAATGGTTTGAGGGGTTACGGAAACCTGGCATCGACCTTGCGTTATAAAGCGCACGGCCATCCCCCGGCCGGACTATTAAACCAAGCGTTGCATGAGATCCGGTAAGCGCCGAAACGCCGACTCGGGTCCACAGGAGACAATCGATGACCACTGCCTTCCTCCCCCTCCGGATGTCGTGAGGCATCGCTTGTTGCGGCACGGCAGCCGCGCGGGCGAATGACTCCCCTGGCATTCGCCTGCGCGCGTGACGCCGTTTCCACCGGCTCATCTACTTCAGCAGGAACCATCGTGAAGAAGAAACCCTTCTACAAAGTGCTCTATGTGCAGGTGATCTTCGCCATCATCGTCGGCGTGATCCTCGGCCACTACTACCCGGCGCTCGCCACCGACATGAAGCCGCTCGGCGACGGGTTCATCAAGCTGATCAAGATGGTGATCGGTCCGATCATCTTCTGTACGGTCGTCACCGGCATCGCCGGCATGGAGGACATGAAGAAGGTCGGCCGCGTCGGCGGCAAGGCGCTGCTGTACTTCGAGGTCGTGTCGACCTTCGCGCTGCTGCTCGGCCTCGCGGCCACGCACATCCTGCGTCCGGGCGTCGGCTTCAACATCGATCCGGCGACGCTCGACGGCAAGGCCGTCGCGTCGTACGCGGCGAAGGCGCACGGGCAGTCGACGGTCGACTTCCTGATGCACATCATCCCGAACACGATGGTCGACGCGTTCGCGCAGGGCGAAATCCTGCAGATCCTGCTGATCGCGCTCTTGTTCGGCAGCGTGCTCGCGCACCTCGGCGAACGCGGCAAGGTCGTCACCGACTTCATCGACGGGCTCACGCGCGTGCTGTTCGGCATCGTGCACATCGTCACGAAGCTGGCGCCGATCGGCGCGTTCGGCGCGATGGCGTTCACGATCGGCAAGTACGGCGTCGGCTCGCTGGTGCCGCTGCTCAAGCTGATCGGCACGTTCTACCTGACGTCGGTCGTGTTCGTGCTCGTCGTGCTCGGCGCGATCGCGCGCTTCACGGGCTTCTCGATCATCCGCTTCGTGTCCTACATCAAGGAAGAGCTGCTGATCGTGCTCGGCACGAGCTCGTCGGAAGCCGCGCTGCCGCAGCTGATGGAAAAGCTCGAGAAGGCCGGCTGCTCGCGTTCGGTCGTCGGCCTCGTCGTGCCGACCGGCTATTCGTTCAACCTCGACGGCACCAACATCTACATGACGATGGCCGTGCTGTTCATCGCGCAGGCGACCAACATCGAACTGACGTGGATGCAGCAGCTCACGCTGCTGGCGGTCGCGATGCTGACGTCGAAAGGCGCGAGCGGCGTGACGGGCGCGGGCTTCATCACGCTCGCCGCGACGCTGGCCGTCGTGCCGACGATCCCGCTGTCGGGCATGGTGCTGATCCTCGGCATCGACCGCTTCATGAGCGAATGCCGTGCGCTGACCAACATCGTCGGCAACGGCGTCGCGACGGTCGTCGTGTCCGCCTGGGAGAAGGAGCTCGACCGCAACAAGCTGCGCCAGGCGCTGAAGGGCGGCGGCGAGGTTTCGGCGACCGAGACGGCCGGCGTCTGACGTCATGAAGGAGCAGGCGGCGGCACCGCCCGCCGGCGGCGCGGCACGCGGCGGCAATCTGGAGGCCTATGACACAATAGGCGATCCGCATCGCCAGGAAGCCTCGACCGTGACGCGCCGCCTGCTCATCCTCGTCGTGCTTGCCGCCGCGCTCGTCGCGGCGTGCGCGCTGACGTGGACGATTACCTGGCAACGCGGCGTCGCCGAGCTGCAGCGCAACGCCGCGGTGCGCGTCGACCGCACCACCAGCGCGCTCAAGAGCACGCTCGACCGCTACGAATCGCTGCCCTATCTGCTCGGCAGCCATCCGTATGTGCAGGACCTGCTCGCCGAGCCGAAGCGCGGCGACTACACCGCGCGCGTCAACCGCTATCTCGAAGATCTCAACGAACACGCGCACGCGACCGTCACCTACGTGATCGGCGCGGACGGCCTGTGCGTCGCCGCCAGCAACTGGCGCGCGCCCGACAGCTTCGTCGGGATCGAATACCGTTTCCGCCCCTACTTCCTCGACGCGATGAACGGCCGGGTCGGCCGCTTCTTCGGGATCGGCACGATCTCGCGCGATCCCGGCTACTACATCTCGCAGCCCGTGTGGCGCGACGGCAAGATCGCGGGCGTCGTCGTCGTGAAGCTCAATCTCGAATGGTTCCAGGGCGCCGATGCGTCCGAGCCGCTCGTCGTCGCGGACGATCACGGCGTCGTGTTCCTGTCGTCGGTGCCCGCGTGGAAGTACCACACGCTGCGGCCGTTGACGGGGCCCGTGGCCGCGTCGATCTACGAGACGCGCCAGTACGCGCAGCAGCCCGTCACGCCGCTGCCGCTGCGCATCGAGCAGACGCTCGGCGCCGATGCGGAGATCGTGCGCCTCGGCGCGGGCCTGCGCGCGCCGCGTTTCCTGGCCAGCAAGCGGCGGATCGGCGAGCCCGACTGGCTGCTCGTCACGCTCGCGCCGATCGCGCCCATCGACGCCGATGCGCGCAACGCGACGATCGTCACGGGCTTCGGCTTCGTGTCGGTCGCGCTGCTCGCGTTCTACTGGCGGATGCGCCGCGCGCGCGTGCGCGAAATGATCCGCGGTCGCGCGCTGTTGCAGCAGGCGTACGCGGAGCTGAACCGGCGCGTCGAGGAGCGCACGGCCGACCTGTCGGAAGCGAACGAGCAGTTGCAGAAGGAAGTCGGCGACCGGATCCGCGCGGAGCAGGAGCTGCGCGCGGCGCACGACGAACTGATCCAGGCGAGCAAGCTGGCCGCGCTCGGCCAGATGGCGGCCGGCATCACGCACGAACTGAACCAGCCGCTCGCGGCGCTGCGCAGCTTCTCGGACAACACGCGCGTGCTGCTCGATCGCGGCGAGCAGGCGGCCGCGCGCGAGAACCTCGAGGCGATCGCCGCGCTCACCGAGCGGATGGGCAAGATCACGAACCAGTTGAAGCTGTTCGTCGGCCGCGCGAAGCCGCGCAACGAGCGGGCGCTCGTCGTGCGTGCGCTGCGCAGCGTGCTGTCGCTGCTCGGCGATCGCCTGCGTGGCGTCGCGCTTACGCTGACGCTGCAGGACGCGACCGTATCGCCCGCGCACGGCGTGCCGCTCGATCTGGCGCGCGACTACCCCGAGCTCGTCGCGCGTTGCGAGGACCTGCGCCTCGAGCAGGTGCTGATCAACCTGCTCGGCAATGCGCTCGACGCGGTCGCGGGCATCGCGGCGCCCGCGATCGAAGTGACGATCTCGGTGTCGGCCGCGACGCTCGCGGTCGAGGTGCGCGACAACGGCCCCGGCATCGCGCCCGACCTGTTGCCGCGCCTGTTCGAGCCGTTCTTCACGACCAAGGAAATGGGGCGCGGGCTCGGGCTCGGCCTCGCGATTTCGTCGTCGATCGCGAGCGACGCGGGCGGTGCGCTGACCGCGCGCAACGCGCCGTCGGGCGGCGCGCTGTTCGTCTTGACGCTGCGGCGCGCGCGCACGCATCATCCGGACTCCGTGTCCGAGCCGGCGGGCTCGCACTAGGCCCGGTCGGCGAACGACCGGCATCAACGCCGCCGCGCGCGCAACCCTGCCGCGCGGCCCGTCAGGAGCAAGTGAGTACGATGGCCAACCGGCTGCAAGTGATCTATATCGAAGACGATGCGCTCGTTCGCCGGGCGAGCGTGCAGAGCCTTCAGCTGGCGGGCTTCGACGTCGCCGGCTTCGAGTCGGCCGAAGCGGCCGAGAAGGCGATCGTCGCGGACACCGCGGGCGCGATCGTCAGCGACATCCGGCTGCCCGGCGCAAGCGGGCTCGACGTGCTCGCGCAGTGCCGCGAGCGCGTGCCCGACGTGCCCGTGATCCTCGTCACCGGGCACGGCGACATCTCGATGGCCGTGCAGGCGATGCGCGACGGCGCATACGACTTCATCGAAAAGCCGTTCGCGGCCGAGCGCCTGATCGAGACGGTGCGCCGTGCGCTCGAGCGGCGCGAGCTCGTGCTCGAGAACCATGCGCTGCGGCGCGAACTGGCCGGGCAGAACGTCGTCGCGCCGCGCATCATCGGCCGCAGCCCCGCGATCGAGCAGGTGCGCAAGCTGATCGCGAACGTCGCGCCCACCGACGCGTCGGTGCTGATCAACGGCGACACCGGCGCCGGCAAGGAACTGATCGCGCGCAGCCTGCACGAGCTGTCGCCGCGCCGCGACAAGCCGTTCATCGCGGTGAATTGCGGCGCGCTGCCCGAGCCGATGTTCGAGTCGGAGATGTTCGGCTACGAGCCCGGCGCGTTCACCGGCGCCGCGAAGCGGCGCGTCGGCAAGCTCGAATACGCGTCCGGCGGCACGCTGTTCCTCGACGAAATCGAAAGCATGCCGCTCGCGCTGCAGGTGAAGCTGCTGCGGGTGCTGCAGGACGGCGTGCTGGAGCGGCTCGGCTCGAACCAGCCGATCCGCGTGAACTGCCGCGTCGTCGCGGCCGCGAAGGGCGACATGAGCGAGCTCGTCGCGGCCGGCACGTTCCGGCGCGACCTGCTGTACCGGCTCAACGTCGTGACGATCGCGCTGCCGCCGCTCGCCGAGCGCCGTGAGGACATCGTGCCGCTGTTCGAGCACTTCATGCTCGATGCGGCCGTGCGCTACGGGCGGCCCGCGCCCGTGCTGACCGACCGGCAGCGCGCGAGCCTGATGCAGCGCGACTGGCCCGGCAACGTGCGCGAACTGCACAACGCGGCCGACCGTTTCGTGCTCGGCGTGGCCGACATGCCGCAGGAAACGGGCGCGGGCGGCGACGCTGCCGACAACGAGCAGACGCTGAAGGAGCGCATCGAGCAGTTCGAGCGCGCGGTGATCGCCGAGGCACTGAACCAGACGGGCGGCGCGGTCGCCGCGACCGCCGACCGGCTGCATGTCGGCAAGGCGACGCTGTACGAGAAGATGAAGCGCTACGGGCTGTCGGCGAAAGGCGAAACCGAGCGCTGAAAAGCAAACGGACCGCGGAACCGGGCTGGCCGGTCGTGCGGTCCGTTGGCGGGGAAGGGCGCTGCGCGCGGCCCTTCGAGCGTTGTCGGGCGGCGCTCAGGCAGCGTTGCTGTCGAGCGCCTTCTTGAGCAGCGCATCGAGTTCCGCGAACTGCGGTGCGCCGACGTAGCGCTTCAGGATCTTGCCGTTCCTGTCGACGACGAAGGTCGTCGGCGTGAGCTGCACGTTGCCGAACTGCTTCGCGACGCTGCCGTCGTCGAGCGCAACCTTGAACGGCAGCTGGCGCGTCTGCGCGTAGTTCGCGACGTACATCGGCGGATCGTAGTTCATCGCGACCGCGACGAATTCCAGACCCTGACCCTTGAAGCGGTTATAGGTATCGACCATCTGCGGCATTTCCTGCATGCAGGTCGCGCAGCTCGTCGCCCAGAAGTTCACGAGATAGACCTTGCCCTTCAGGTCGCCGGCGGTCGAGACCTTCTGGCCCGACAGCAGCGTGAACGTCGCGTCCGGCGCGCTGGACTTGCCGTTGAACGCGAAGAAGCCGGCTACGGCGATGGCCGCGACGACGACGGCGGCGACGATGTAGCGGACAGGGCCGGCGCTGCGGCGGGCGGGAGGCGTGGTGTTCATCTGCGGGGCTCTCGGAGTCGGTCGATGACGCGGATCGATGCAAAGGACGTCGAAATCGTCGCTCATTTTAGCGCGAATGCGGTGCGCGCACCGGCGGCCACCACGCATCCCGGTTTTCACGTTCGGCGGATAATGGCCGTTTTGCCTGCCCGATCCACGCCATGCCGAAGGAAGTCTTCGATTCGTTGCGCCCCCTGTTTCGTCCGCTGCGACACTTCGCCGCGCTCGCCTGCGCGAGCGCCGTGCTGGCCGCGTGCTCGCCGTCGTACGACTGGCGCACGCTGCACAACGACGCCGGCTACACGATCGACCTGCCGGCGAAGCCAACCGTCGAGGAGCAGCCGGTTGCGCTCGGCGGCACGTCGATGCCGATGCGGATGCAGGCCGCGCACGTCGACGGCGCGGTGTTCGCGGTCGGCACGCTGACGCTGCCCGACGACCGCGACGACACGCGCCGCGCGGCGCTCGAGTTCCTGCGCGCCGGGCTGTCGCGCAATCTCGAGGGTGCGCCGCAGACGGCTTCGGTGCCCGTGCCGCTGGCGGCCGGCGGCGCGGTGAACGGGCTCGAATTGCGCATCGCGGGTGCGGCGGCCGGCGGCGATCGCGCACGCAAGACGATCGTCGCGCGGCTTGCCGCGCGCGGCCGGCACGCGTACCAGGCTGTCGTGATCGCCGACGGGCCGATCGCCCAGGAGCAGTTCGACCAGTTTTTCGGCTCGTTCAAACTCGATTGACGACGGCCGGAGAGGGCGCTCAGACACTGTGTGACAACTGAAAGTTCATTCGCAGCTTTCTGCGCTAGTCACCGGATTTTGCGAGGTTTTTTCGGCTATCCACAGCGCATGTGGATAACTTTGTTGAAAAGTCGGCCGGATTTCCCGCCAAGCCGCGCCGGACGGCCCTCCGGCCCGTTTCGCGGCTTGTTCCTGTTTTGTGAAAAGTCAATAAAAACAAAGGGATATGGATTCCGTGCCGGAAAGGCCCCGGCAAGCCGTGATCCGGGGTCAGATTCGTGGAATTGTGCATAAGTCAAGTCTTGACAGCCGGATTTTGTCCTCCAAGGGCGCTCAGAGCGACGTAAGCACGCGCCGATAGCGGATAGCGTGAATACACTAACGAGTCCGCCATCGAGCCGCCGCAGACGAGGGGTGGATTGTCGACAGTCCTTCCGAGTTCGTCCAATGTCTCTTCATGGCCGCTGAGAGTCATCGGAGGCACCCGCATTCCTCCGTTGCTGTACGAATCTAAAGCCTGGCAGCGTTCCGTTAGCCTTCCAGTACCGCCCTCTCGATGAAGAAGCCCGCCTCTAGCCAAGGGTGGCGTACCTCGTGGCGCCAGGATCGCCATACCTCATCAACGGGATACTCCGCCTCGACCGCGATTGCCTTGATCGATGTTGGGACGTGTCGGGTTCGTTCCACCAGCGACAAGAATCGATGGTGTAGGCGGGTGACCGGAAAAGTGTGGGTGAGAAAGTCGCGACGTAGGATCACCGCATAGGAATCCTTGGCAGCGGGAAACCGTGGCGAGCGGCCGGCGCGAACCTCGTGGTAATACCAGGCGACAGGATAGCGATACTCGATCAGAGCCAAGCAAGGCTGGAGGATCAGTGCCTCATCGTCGACCGACGCGTCGGGCCAGGGCAGTCCCTCGTGGCCCGGTGCGTCGAACAGGCGGTACAAATCGCGCTCATAAGCGGCCAGGTCGATCATGAAGTCGATCCATGACTCGCGTCTTTCCGGCGGTTGGTCCCGATCAGGACGATTGTCCTCGAGCCATTCCGGAAAGCGCCGACCGAGTTCGTGCAGCGTGTAGCTGTCGGACGGATACGTCCGCAGATATTCGTCGGCGAAATCGGCAAAAAGAGCGCTTCCCAAACTGTGGCGGCTGGCGGGAAACTGCTCTTCCAAACATTTTCGCAAGCGCAGAATATAGCTGCGCTGATAGATCGCCAGACAAGCCGAGGATGACAGATTCGGCCCCGGTAGAAACGTGTCGGCGATGGTGTCGGCATCGGTGCCATCCGGTGCGATCAGCGCGTCGAGCATCCAGCGTTGCAGCGACTGCAAGCGATCGTCTCCTGCGTTCATGACGAGCACACGGCGCTGTTGCTCATGATCTCGGGCACGAGGAACGCAACTGGGGTGGACACGGCCTCGACGTTGTCTGGCTGCGGCCGCCCGGTAGCTTCGACTCGGGTGGGCGCGTCGCCGTCGATGATCTGTCGCGCCCGCATCAATTCGGCGTGCACGCGCTCAAAGGCCGGCACATCGCCATCCCATTCGAGCAAAGTGGCAGCTTGCTCGCTGCGTTGCCAAGCCAGGCGGAACAGATTCCACACCGCAGGAGAAACCGGGCGATCATGCGTGTCGACGATATGAGTGCCGCAATGCTGATGTCCCGCCAAATGCAATTGCACGACGCGATCGAATGGGAACTGGTTCAGGTAATCCATTGGATCGGTGCCGGCATTGAAGCAGCTGACATAAACGTTGTTGACATCGAGAAGCAGCCAGCAGCCCGTTGCGCGGCTGAGCTCGCGCAGAAAGGTGGGTTCGTCCGTAGTCGACTGGCGAAAGCGGACATAGGTGCTGGGATTTTCCAACACCAACGGCCGTCCCAGTAACTCCTGTGCCGCGACGACCCGGGCGCTCACATGCTCGAGCGTCCTTTCGTTGAGCGGCAGCGGAAGGAGATCATGACTGTTGATCCCGAGCGCGCCGGTCCAGCACAGATGGTCGCTGACCCAGCGCGCCGATACCTCGTCGGCCAGCCGCCGCAAGCGGGCTAGATAGTCGCGATCGAGCGGGTCGGTACTGCCGATCGACATCGATACACCGTGTAGCACGATCGGATATCGCTCAGCGATCTGTCGCAGGACGGCGCGCGGCCGTCCACCCGAATCCATGAAATTCTCCGAGATCGCTTCGAACCAATCGACCGGCGGCCGCGTTGTCAAGATGTGGTCGAAATGCTGGTTGCGCAGCCCGACACCGAATCCCAGTTGGTGTCCGGCCGCACCCCTTCGAAGTTCAATCATGCGGCGCTCCTTAGCTGCAGCTGCCGGCGCCGCTCATGCCGCTGGAGCCGCACGCCGTCATGCCATGACCGCTATATTCCTGGATCCATTCGATGGTCGGGCCGTACTGGAACAATTCGGGATGCGGTGGCTGTGGCGGCTGGGGCGGCAACGCCGCGTTTTTCTTGCGCAGTTCGGGCCAGGTTTGCTCGGCGAACACTTCACGTGCACGCAGCCAGACGCTCTTGCCGCGGTTGCGCCCGTCGGTGCTGAAGCGCTCGGCATTGATCGGCGTGGCACAGCAGCCTTGTGTGGAGCAAGCGTTCGCACCAGGCGCTTCCTGCTCCCGTCCTGTGCCATACAGGCCGCAACCACCTTGACCTGCACACGCGTTTTGGACGCGACAGGTGTGATCCGATACGCTTGGCGAGTTCGGTTCGGCAAAGTTGAATTCAAGCGCGGTCGAGCAATACCCTTGGCCTGCGCACGCGTTATCACGAGTACGGCCTTGCCCCTTGCATTGGTTCAGTCCCATACAGGCATGCCGTACCTCGCCAGGCAGTAAGACGCCCGGCGCGGGCGGCGCCCCGGGGAACACTGGAATGCCCTGATACTTACTGACATCGCAGCCGGGCTTGCCCAAGGTCGGCTGATCGGGCTGTGCCTGCCATAGGCCGCTGACATCCGGCAACGAGGGGATCATGTCGACGAAGTATTGCGCGTCGCTGCTGTACCAAGATTCGCTGCCATATTTGGCGTCCATCCCGTTACACATCGCGACCAGCGTAGCGAAGGCCTGGTTACGCGGGCCAAGATTGATATTCTCGAAAGTCGGCGCCAACTTTAAAGTGCTGGGGTAGCTGTCGGTCCCGGACAAGGGGATTTTCCGCATGGCCTGGATGACCTTATCCAGGATCCAAATCATCGATCGGTGCAGCGTTTGATTGAAATACAGCTTCTGCTGACTTGGTTCAATGAGGAAGATGCTCTCGGTCATGATCAGCATGTACTGATATAGGCCGCTGACGATGTCGGCGAGCTCGCGGCGCCCAGGCGGGTATGCGGCGGCCACCGGATTGTCGGGAAAATCGAACATGATTTTTGCCAGCTCTTCGCGGCCGAACTGACGTGCCGCCGGCGGCGGCGGAGGCGGCAGGTTCGGCAGTTTTTCGTCGTGGGGATCGTAGCCTGCGAGTTGCGATTGCAAAGTCAGGAACTTGTAGTAATGCGAGAGTTCGTGATGCGACTCATCGTCGAACTTGTGAGGGCCGAAGCCTTCGCCTTCGGCGTCGATCGTCTGGATCGCCTTCAAAGCATCTTGGCGTGACGCAATGGTCATCAGCGCGCTGCGGCCGGCATGGCTGTCGCCGCGGCTCGCATAGGCGGCTGCGTTCGCCGCGGAGCCGCCAACCGGTGTCGGTACCGGGCAACCGAAATTGAAGCTGGCAGTCGGATAGACCGAGTCGATATTGTTCGGCGAATAGTTGGACGGCTGGATCTGGGCCGGCGCCCGCCCCGCTTTGAAATCGTCGTCGGTGATGTGCTGCGAGCTAATGATGCACCGAAGGTAGGAATAGATCTGGCCGATTGTTTGCCAATTGTTCAGCTCGGGCGGGGCGTCCGCTGCGGCCGGGTATTCGACTTCGAGGAAATGCCATAACTGCTCGGACGAGAATTTAGCCAGCGGAAGCGCCATTGGCTTATGGTCCGGGCCGAGCCTCGCATGACCGGGTAGGTCGGTCGGGTACGGTGAGGGCGAGCGCAAATAGAGCTGGGGCTGTACGCCGAGCGAATAAAGCATGTTGGACGACAAGGACAAATGCAGCATTTCCTCGACAGCCACGCTCATCATGATGCCCCCCGCCTGGCCGGCGAAGCGGGACAGGTCCGTTGCCGGAAAGCCTTCCGGGGTGCGGTTGATCGAGTAGTAGGCGAACAAATAGAGCGGCACCGTCGCCAGTTCGATCTCGACCGCGGTCTGCAACCCGTCGCGCAATTCCGTCAACGCGCGGGCGCGATTCCAATGCTCGTCGATATGGCGCACCAGGCGTTGCTCTGCGTCGCTGAGGGGGCGCACGGGAATATCTTTGTCCGTTGAGGCGAGATGGGACATGCTCATTTCTCCAGGTCGGTCATGATGATTTCTTCGTCAACGTATTGGCCGTCACATGCGGGAAGGACGCGCGGCCGCCGCGTACCGTCAGGAGCATCGTGATGGTCTGGGTGTATTGCAGCTGCGGAAAGCTGGTTCCCCCATCAAAACTTTCCAGCCAGCAGGTAAAGTCGTAGGCGGTGACATTGCTGTTCTTTTGTTCGAAGCCGATATTGCCGACAGCGCCGTTTCCGTTGGAAGAGCTGACGGCCAACGTTATGAAATCGCTCGGTGCTTGGATGGCGAGCGCGTCAACGAGCGCTTGGTTCGGATTTGACGTGTAGGTCAGATCGTCATTGATGACCAGCTCGAGCGGGCCCGACTCGCCTTTCGGAACTACCGTGGGACCGTCGCCGACCCGGAACGGATGGCCCGTGCCGATCCGCCCGACAAGCCCGCCTACCGCGCAGCCGGGTAACGGAGCACTGCTACCAGAGGCGTCGTACATCGGGTTACCGTTCGCATCGAAGTCCACGCCGTCGTCATCCACTTGCCACATGCCGGATTGATAGGCGATGGTCACGCCAAGGTCGCCGTCGACCGTGATTCCCGTCGAGTGCCAGGTTTGATTCGCAGCGACCGTAACCGCTTGCGATGGAAATCCCCGGTCCATATGCCCGCCTTAAATGGTAGTTGCCGACGTTGGTTTTCGACAATTCTAGGATCTAAACGGCAGGCCCGCGAATTTTCGTTGATTCCACTCGCCGAGAAGATAAAGGAATAGCTGTTAACGTTGACAGGTTGAGTTTTCGGTGGCCGATTATCTGACCCTGAAATGAGTGCTCTTGAAAGTGATGAAACTTTCCTTGGCCGGGTATGGGCGCCATCTCGATGAGAATATCGGTGGACAGGTGTGTTTTCATGAGTGATCCGATCCTGGTTAACGCCCTTACAAATCGTCAGCGGAAATTCATAACGGTGCTTTCGATCTTGCGGCGCAAATAGTGAGATTCGATGGGAATTTCGACAAGAAAATCACTGACCACGTTTGTCTGCCGACGATCTCGGCTACCATCGAGTTGACGAAGCGATTTTGCGCAAGGTGTGAGATGGTGCAAAGAGACGGGTTGGTCGTCGGGGGAGTTTTACTGGGTTATTCAAGCGCCGGGCGCACTGGACGAGCGGGCTGAATGGCAAAGTGCCCCGCAGCCTGCACGGCTCGCCGGAATCACCGCCCAGGGCGAGCTGATGTGGAATACATCGCTGTCGGCGGCTTGAGTGAGTGGCCCGTGACGTGGGTCGGCGAGCTCTGTGTGAAGCCGATGCAACACACTGATACGGTCGATGCTAACGAGGCAGCGACGGAATCCGTGTGCCGGCTATTATCGGGCTATCGGACGAAATAAGCGGCTCGTATGCGCGAGCCATCGACTGTGGACTTTTGCCTCGAATCTTCACAGGAGAAAAGTGATCGGCAAAATGAGTTTTCAGCATTTTTCATGAGGCTCGCACTTGGCTTGGGTTCGCGTTATATCGTTTTCATTTGTAATTTTGCCTTGGCACTGTCTTGACGTAACAATTGTTTAATGTACGTGGGGTTGCAAAAAATAAGATAAAAATATAGATTCCAAACGTCCGAATTTCCCGGAGTCGATATCCGGAGATTGTGTAAACAACACTTGAGGAAATTATGGCGTCTATCCCGTAATCGGTTGCCAGGGAAGTGCTTGCGGGCGATCGAACTGGCAGGATGTAATCGCGCGTAATCGGCTGCACTCCAATCGCGCTGATTGAGTTCTTTGACTAGATACGGCCTGTAAGAGGGGGCGGCGCGTAAGCACCTCGACTGTAGTCGTTCGAATTGTGCGGTCGACTGATTGACCCGATTTGAAATGAATGATGACTAAGGCTCCCTTGTGCAGGGCGCCAGCAATACCGTAATCTGCACGCCCCTGACTACGCGTGCATCGCGGGTGGCCTGATCCCGTGCGCCACCGACGACGCGGCGAACCCTGGTGGCGCCGCTGCGTCAGACGCTGACCTATGATCAGGGCCGAGAGATGGTCCGGCACGCTGAATTGAGCGCCGCCACCGGCGTGCGCGCGTACTTCTGCGACCCGTGGGAGTATTCACTGAATTGCTGAACGCACAGATGGCTCTCGCCGATGCGCAAAAGCAGCGTGCGGTTGCTTTGTCGAAGTGGCGGACCGCGCGCCTCGGGCTAGCAGCGAGCCTTGGTAGGCTCGGACTCTGGCGTGTGAATGGCTGAGGGGGTGTATGACTTGTCCACAAGCAAATGTTGACCTCCCCCCGGTATTCCCCAAAGTGTCTCGATAGATATATAAAGCAGACATACAACCTAAAAGAACACCTAACCTCAAATTCGTCGAGGAACAGCGTGATTTCGCGGGGCTGCCGAACCGCGCCGGGCGACCCTCTGACCCGTTTTACAATTCGTCGGGTTTTGAAAAATCAATAAAAACAAAGAGATGCGAATTTTTCGATGAGTGGGCCCCGGCGAGCTGCAATCCGGGGCCGGATTCGCGAAATTGTGCATAGATCAAGTCTCGGCAGCCGGATTTTGTCCTCCGACGGCGCTCAGAGCGACGTAAGCACGCGCCGGTAGCGGATCGCCTCGGCGATCTGCGTGGCCGTCGGCAGCGGGTCGCCGGCCAGGTCGGCGATCGTCCGCGCGACCTTCAGCACGCGAAAATACGCGCGCGCCGACCAGCCGAAGCGCTCGCCGGCCTCGCGCAGCAGCCGCTCGCCTTCGTCGGTCGGCCGGCACAGGTCGTCGGTCTCGCGCCCGCTCAGCATGTGATTCGTCTTGCCCTGCCGGCCGAGTTGCAGCGCGCGCGCCTGCGCAACCCGCGCGGCCACCGCTGCGCTCGGCTCGCCGGGCGCCGACGCGCGCGACGCGAGTTCGGCCGGCGACAGCGCGGGCAGGTCGATCTGGATGTCGATGCGGTCGACGAGCGGCCCCGACAGCTTGCGCAGGTAGCGAGCGGCGACGTCCGGCGTGCAGCGGCAGCGCCCGGACGGATCGCCGTGCCAGCCGCACGGGCACGGGTTCATCGCGGCGATCAACTGGCACGCGGCCGGGAAGTCGGCTTGCTGCGCTGCGCGCGAGATCGTGATGCGGCCGGCTTCCAGCGGCTCGCGCAGCATCTCGAGCACGTGTCGGTCGAATTCCGGCAGTTCGTCGAGGAACAGCACGCCGAGGTGCGCGAGCGTGATTTCGCCCGGCTGCGGCGGGTTGCGGCCGCCGACCAGCGCGGCGGCGCTCGACGAGTGATGCGGCGCGCGGAACGGCCGCCGGCGCCATTGCGCGGGCGAGAAGCCGAGGCGGCTCGCGGAAAGGAGCGCGGCCGACGTCAGCGCCTCGTCGTCGGTCAGCGGCGGCAGGAGGCCAGGCAACCGCGCGGCCAGCATCGACTTGCCGGCCCCCGGCGGGCCGACCATCAGCATGTGATGACCGCCCGCGGCGGCGACTTCCAGCGCGCGCCGGGCGCCGCGCTGGCCGACCACGTCCGCGAGGTCGGGCGCGGCTGGCGCCGGCAGGCCGTCGAGGCAGGGCGCCGCGACCGGCATCAGTCGCCCGTCGGGCGCATCGGCGAGGTGTGCGCACAGCGCGGGCAGGTCGGGCGCGCCGAATACCGTGACGCCCGGCACGAGCGCCGCCTCGGCCGCGCTGTCGAGCGGCAGGTACAGCTCGGGCGGGCGCGCCGTTGCCGCGGAGCCGGACAGGGCGACCGAATCCGGGCCCGGACCGGAACCGAGGCCCGATCCGGTTTCGCTCGCGCGCCAGTCCCGTGCCGCACCGCACGCCATCGCGAACGCGCCGCGCATCGGCCGCAGCGCGCCGGTCAGCGACAGCTCGCCCGCGAATTCGCGGCCGGCCAGCGCATCGGCCGGGATCTGGCCGTTCGCGGCGAGGATGCCGAGCGCGATCGGCAGGTCGAACCGGCCCGACTCCTTCGGCAGATCGGCCGGCGCGAGGTTGACGGTGATGCGGCGCACGGGGAACTCGAATCCGCAGTTCTGCAGCGCGGCGCGGACGCGCTCGCGGCTTTCGCGGACTTCGAGATCGGGCAGGCCGACGATCGAGAACGACGGCAACCCGTTGGCGAGATGGACTTCGACGGTAACGTCCGGCGCGCGGCCGGATGCGGGCGCGCGACTGCGCACCACGGCGAGCGACATGGCGAGGCTCCTGTAAACGGACGGGCGACGGCCGTCGGGGCCGCATGCCGCGGGAATCGGAGGAATCGGTGCGCGCTTGCCGGCGTGGCGCGGGGAAAGAACGAGGGACTGCGGATCGACGGACTGCGAAGAGCGATGAACAGCGAAGAGCGGGGAGCTGCGAAGAACGACGGACTACGAAGAACGGCGGTACGGCTTCGGGGCGGCGGGGGGGGGGGGGCGGGCGGCGCGCCCCCCCCCCCCCCCCCGCGGGGGGGGGGGGGGGGGGGGCCCCCCCCCCCCCGGACCTTGCGGTCGGGTGGCGGGCGTCAGGCCTGCGGTGCCGCGAGCTTCTGCTCGAGCTCCGCGACGCGCTTTTCGAGTTCCTCGAGGCGCACGCGGGTGCGGGCGAGCACCTGCGCCTGCGTGTCGAATTCCTCGCGCGTGACGAGATCGAGCTTCGAGAAGCCTTGCGACAGCATGGCCTTCACGTTGCGCTCGACGTCCTTGGCCGGCGAGTTTTTCAGCAGATCGCTGACGCGCGACTGCAGATCGTGGAAAACGTCGCTGGGTTGCTTCATGTGATTCCCCTTCCTTGCACAAAAATTGTGCATCTTCAGTTGCGTACGTGCCCATGATGCACGCATGACCGGAAATGGTGCGCCCGGAGCGCGAATTCCGGGCATGGCGCCCGCATGGGTGAATGTCCCGGCGAGCCGGGACGTGCGTGCACTCTAGCAACGATCCTTTCGCCGCGCCAGCAAACCGGGCCATGTTGGCCATTCGGCCGGGCTTCCGCGCCTTACATCACGGGATGCGACCCCGTTACAGAGCCCTTCGAGACGGCGCTCGGACGAACATGGCATGCGAGTTGCTGAGAAGAGTCCGTTACAACATCCAACCAATTCGACGGGACAACCCAGCGAGAGGACTTCATGAAACTCATTACCGCAATCATCAAGCCGTTCAAGCTCGATGAGACGCGCGAAGCGCTGTCGGCGCTCGGCGTCTCGGGTATCACGGTGACGGAGGTGAAAGGGTTCGGGCGCCAGAAAGGGCATACCGAGCTGTATCGCGGCGCCGAATACGTGGTCGATTTCCTGCCGAAGATGAAGATCGAGGCGGCCGTGTCCGACGATCTCGTCGACCAGGCGGTCGAGGCGATCGAGCGGGCCGCGCGCACCGGCAAGATCGGCGACGGCAAGATCTTCGTCACGCCGATCGAACAAGTGATCCGGATTCGCACCGGGGAGACGGGCGCTGACGCGCTGTAACAGAACAGACAAGACAAGCGACAAGAGGAAACCCAAGATGCGCAAACTTCTGATGTCCCTGCTGATGGCCGGCTCGCTGATCGCGGCCGGCGTCGGCCCCGCGCTCGCCGACGACGCGGCGTCCGCCGCGGCTGCGTCCGCGCCCGCCGCAACGGCTTCCGACGCATCGGCTGCCGCTGCTCCGGCAGCTTCGGCGCCGGCTGCAACCGACGCATCCGCCGCAGCGGCCGCAGCCGCACCGGCTTCGGGCGCTGTCGCCGACGCATCGGCCGCCGCCGCAGCGTCTGCGCCGGCCGCACCCGCCGCGCCGACCGCGCCGTTCTCCGTCGATTCGTCGAAGATCAGCGCCGGCGACACCGCGTGGATGCTGACCTCCACCGCGCTCGTGCTGTTCATGACGATCCCCGGCCTCGCGCTGTTCTACGCCGGCATGGTCCGCAAGAAGAACGTGCTCGCGACCGTGATGCAGAGCTTCGCGATCACCGCGGTGATCACGGTGCTGTGGACGGTGGTCGGCTACAGCCTCGCGTTCACGCCGGGCAACGGCTTCATCGGCGGCCTGTCGCGCGTGTTCCTGCACGGGATGAACTACATCAAGGGCGACAAGGCGACGACGCTGACCGTCAGCCACCTGGCGACGACGATTCCGGAATCGGTCTACTTCGTCTACCAGATGACGTTCGCGATCATCACGCCGGCGCTGATCTGCGGTGCGTTCGCCGACCGGATGAAGTTCTCGGCGATGCTCGTGTTCATGACGCTCTGGTCGCTGATCGTCTATGTGCCGATCGCGCACATGGTGTGGGAGCCGACCGGCTGGCTGTCGGCCGACGGCGTGCTCGACTTCGCGGGCGGCACGGTGGTGCACATCAACGCCGGTATCGCGGGCCTCGTGTCGTGCCTGGTGCTCGGCAAGCGCGTCGGCTACGGTCGCGAATCGATGGCGCCGCACAACCTCGTGCTGACGATGATCGGCGGCTCGATGCTGTGGGTCGGCTGGTTCGGCTTCAACGCGGGCTCCGCGGTCGCGGCCGACGGCCGTGCCGGCTTCGCGATGCTGACCACGCAAGTGGCGACGGCCTGCGCGGCGCTCGGCTGGATGTTTGCCGAATGGATCGCGAAGGGCAAGCCGTCGGTGCTCGGTATCGTGTCGGGCGCGGTCGCGGGTCTCGTGGCGATCACGCCGGCCGCCGGCTTCGTCGGCGTGGCGGGCGCGCTCGTGATCGGCATCGCGGCGGGCGTGATCTGCTTCTGGTCGGCCACGTGGCTCAAGTCGAAGCTCGGCTACGACGATTCGCTCGACGCGTTCGGCGTGCACGGCGTGGGCGGGGTTCTCGGCGCGCTGCTGACGGGCGTGTTCGCGGTCAAGGACATCGGCGGCGCCGACGGCAGCCTGCTGCTGCAGGCGAAGGGCGTGCTGATCACGCTGGTCTACAGCGGCGTGCTGAGCTTCGTGCTGCTGAAGCTGATCGACCTGACGATGGGCTTGCGCGTGTCCGAAGAGGAAGAGCGCGAAGGCCTCGACGTGATCCTGCACGGCGAGCATGTCGAATAAGTCGTAAGGACGCACGGCGGGCCGCCGCGGAGACGGCGCCCGCCACGAATGAGCGCAGCGACTTCGGCCCGCCCACCCGGCGGGCTTTTTTTCTCCTGCCGCGTGCTGCCGTAGCGCATAACCCTTCGCGCTATCGGGTCAATAGCCGAAAACTTCCCCCAAACCCTTGCGAAGCCGGGAACAATCCCCAAATGGACAGGGCAATTGCTCTACAATCTTCATTCTCCCGCTCGCGAGTGATTCATGGTTCCCCACCTCGTTACCGCGTTGAACGGTCCGCTGCTCGAACTCGAGCGGAAGATCCTCGACGCGACGCCTGCGATCGAACGCTGGTTCAGGCTCGAATGGCAGGAACATACCCCGCCGTTCTATTGTTCGGTGGACCTGCGCAACGCCGGCTTCAAGCTGGCGCCCGTCGACGCGAACCTGTTCCCCGGCGCGTTCAACAATCTGCCGTCCGAAGTGCTGCCGCTCGCCGTGCAGGCCGCGATGGCCGCGATCGAGAAGATCTGCCCGGACGCGAAGAACCTGCTCGTGATTCCCGAGCTGCCGACCCGCAACGCGTTCTACCTGGAAAACGTCGCGCGGCTCGCGACGATCATGCGCCAGGCCGGCCTGAACGTGCGCTTCGGCTCACTCGACCCGAGCATCACCGACATGACGCCGATCACGCTGGCCGACGGCCAGAAGATCGTGCTCGAACCGCTCGAGCGTTCGCAGCGCCGCCTCGGCCTGAAGAATTTCGATCCGTGCTCGATCCTGCTGAACAACGACCTGTCGGCCGGCATCCCGGCCGTGCTGGAAAACCTGCACGAGCAGTACCTGCTGCCGCCGCTGCACGCGGGCTGGGCCGTGCGCCGCAAGTCGACGCACTTCTCGTGCTACGACGACGTCGCGAAGAAGTTCGCGAAGATGGTCGGCGTCGATCCGTGGATGGTGAATCCGTATTTCGCGCACGTCGAGGGGGTCGACTGGCAGGCGCATGAAGGCGAGCAGGCGCTCGCCGATGCGATCGACGGCGTGCTGAAGAAGATCGCGCGCAAGTACCGCGAATACGGGATCAGCGAGAAGCCGTACGTCGTCGTGAAGGCCGACGCGGGCACGGCGGGGCGCGGCGTGATGACCGTGCACGACGCGGCCGAGATCGGCCGCATGTCGAAGGCCGAGCGCGCGCAGATGGCCGAGTCGAAGGCCGGCCTCGCGGTGCGCGACGTGATCGTGCAGGAAGGCGTCTATACGTTCGAGCGCGTCGGCGACGAAGTGGCCGAGCCCGTCGTGTACATGATCGACCGCTATGTGGTCGGCGGTTTCTACCGCACGCACGGCGGCCGCGAGCGCGACCAGAACCTGAACGCGCCCGGCATGCACTACGTGCCGCTCGGCTTCGAGCACACCGCGCTGCCGGATGCCGGCGCCAAGCCGGGCGCCGCGCCGCCGAACCGTTTCTACATGTACGGCGTCGTCGCGCGGCTGTCGCTGATCGCGTCGTCGATCGAACTGGAAAAGACCGATCCCGAAGCCATCCAGGTGTAACGGACCTTCGCTACGTACAGGACCCGCATGGACATTCTCTTTATCGCCGACCCGCTCGAGCGCTTCAAGATCTACAAGGATTCGACCTACGCGATGATGGCGGAGGCCGCGCGGCGCGGGCACGTGATCTACACGTGCGAGCCGCACCAGCTTGCGTGGACCGGGTCGGGCGTCGAGGCGGACGTGCAGCGCGTGACGATCGTCGGCGATACGGCCGACCTGCATCGTCATCCGTGGTATGAGGCGGCCGCGCATGAATCCCGTCAAATGACGTCGTTCGGCGCGGTGCTGATGCGCAAGGATCCGCCGTTCGACATGGAGTACGTGACGGCCACGTGGATGCTCGAACTCGCCGAGCGCGCGGGCGCGCGGGTGTTCAACAAGCCGCAGTCGATCCGCGACCATTCGGAGAAGCTGGCGATCGGCGAGTTTCCGCAATTCGTCGCGCCGACGCTGGTCACGCGCGATGCCGCGCGGTTGCGCGCGTTCCACGCCGAGCACGGCGACGTGATCGTGAAGCCGCTCGACGGGATGGGCGGGATGGGCGTGTTCCGCGTGAAGGCCGACGGGATGAATCTCGGCGCGATCATCGAGATGCTCGGCCACGACGGCACGCGTTCGCTGATGATTCAGAAGTTCATTCCCGAGATCAAGGCCGGCGACAAGCGGATCCTGCTGATCGCGGGCGAGCCCGTGCCGTATTCGCTCGCGCGGATTCCGCAGGGCAGCGAGGTACGCGGCAATCTCGCCGCGGGCGGGCTCGGCGTCGCGCAGCCGCTGACTGCCCGCGATCGCGAGATCGCCCGGACGCTCGGGTCCGTGCTCGCGTCGCGCGGGCTGCTGCTGGTCGGCCTCGATGCGATCGGCGACTGGCTGACCGAGGTGAACGTCACGAGTCCGACGTGCTTCCGCGAGATCATGGAGCAGACGGGCTTCGACGTCGCCGCGATGTTCATCGACGCGCTGGAGCGTGCGGCCGCGTAGGCCGTTTTCCCGCGCAACCCCGGCGGCGGCCCGCGCAGGTCCCCCGTCGCCGGAGCAGCTTGACCGGCCTGCTACAATGCCCGCTCGCCCGGTGCCGTGATCGGCGCACCGAAGGCCCGGCGGTCGGGCCGACACTGTTGCAAGGCTGAACATGAAACGTTTCCCACACTCGCTACGCTCATTGCCCCGCCGCGGGGTATCGGCCCGCCAGGGGCGGCCGGGAGCGATCTGACATGGCCGGGATCCTGATCATCGCGCACGCACCGCTCGCCACCGCGCTGCGGGACTGCATCGCGCACATCTACGGCGGCGTGCCCGCGCGCATCGGCTGTATCGACGTGATGGCGGACAGCGATCCGACCCAGGTGATGGCGTTCGCGCACGCGGAACTCGCGCGGCTCAAGGAAGAGAACGGCGTGGTCGTGCTGACCGACATGTACGGCGCGACGCCCGCGAACATCGCGGGCCAGCTCGCGAAGATCGACAACGTGCGCGTGCTGGCGGGCGTGAACCTGCCGATGCTCGTGCGGGCCGTCTGCTATCGCACCGTGCCGCTCGACAAGCTCGTCGACAAGGCGCTGTCCGGCGGCGCGAAGGGCGTCCACGAAGTGGCGGCCGGCACGCCGCCGCCGCCGACGGAAGCCGGCTGCGGCCAGTGCGCGCCGATTCCGCCCGAACCGCAACCGCGCACCGAATCGCACTGATCATCCGTTTTCCGTTTTAGACAGCACCGCCGACGCGCGACGCCGGCGGTCCCGACCGACCCGACCGAGAATCATGCTTCAACAAGAAACCACCATCGTCAATAAATTGGGGCTCCATGCGCGCGCATCGGCCAAGCTTACGCAACTGGCCGGCAACTTCCAGTCGGAAGTCTGGATGACACGCAACGGGCGCAAGATCAATGCGAAGAGCATCATGGGCGTGATGATGCTGGCGGCGGGCATCGGCAGCACCGTGACGATCGAGACCGAAGGGGCCGACGAGCGGGAAGCGATGGACGCGCTGCTGAAGCTGATCGCCGACAAGTTCGGCGAAGGCCAGTAACCATCGCGCGGGATCGTTGCCGTTTCCAGCCAGAATGCCGCGGATTTCGCGGCATTTTTTTCGTCGGAAGCATTGATGTGGAATGCGCAATGCTGCAGTGCATGCAGTCAGCGGGGAGTCGCGGAATTTATAATCGCTAACCGGGGTCATAAGCGCATCGCAGCAGTGTGCCGCGGCTTTACTTGTACAGAGGAGGTGCGCGTGTCCTTCACGCTGCAAGGCATTCCCGTCTCACGAGGTATCGCGATCGGGCGAGCGTATCTGATCGCGCCGGCGGCGCTCGACGTCGCCCATTACCTGATCGAGGCGAACCAGATCGACGCCGAAGTCGAGCGTTTCCGCACGGCGCTCGACGTCGTGCATCACGAACTCGAAGCGCTGCGCGCCGACCTGACCGACGACACGCCGAGCGAAGTGGGCGCATTCATCGACGTCCACATGATGATCCTGAGCGACGCGATGCTCGTGCAGGAAACCATCGACCTGATCCGCACGCGCCGCTACAACGTCGAGTGGGCGCTGACCGAGCAGCTCGAGCTGCTCACGCGCCACTTCGACGACATCGAGGACGAATACCTGCGCGAGCGCAAGGCCGACATCGAGCAGGTGGTCGAGCGCGTGCTGAAGGCACTCGCCGGTGCGCCGTCCGCGTCGCAGGCGCTCGACCGCGCGGCCGCGAACGGCACCAACGAGATGATCGTCGTCGCGCACGACATCGCGCCGGCCGACATGATGCAGTTCAAGACGCAGTCGTTCCAGGCGTTCGTCACCGACCTCGGCGGGCGCACGTCGCACACGGCGATCGTCGCGCGCAGCCTCGGCATTCCGGCCGCGGTCGGCGTGCAGCATGCGAGCGCGCTGATCCGCCAGGACGACCTGATCATCGTCGACGGCGACCAGGGCATCGTGATCGTCGATCCCGCGCCGATCGTCCTCGAGGAATATTCGTACCGCCAGTCCGAGAAGCTGCTCGAGCAACGCAAGCTGCAGCGCCTGAAATTCTCGCCGACGCAAACGTTGTGCGGCACCAAGATCGACCTGTACGCGAACATCGAGCTGCCCGACGACGCGAAGGCGGCCGTCGAGGCCGGCGCGGTCGGCGTCGGCCTGTTCCGCTCCGAGTTCCTGTTCATGCATCAGAAGGAGATGCCGGAGGAGGAGGAGCAGTTCGCCGCATACAAGCGGGCCGTCGAGTGGATGAAGGGCATGCCGGTGACGATCCGCACGATCGACGTCGGCGCGGACAAGCCGCTCGAGGCGCTCGACGAGGGCTACGAGACGGCGCCGAACCCGGCGCTCGGCCTGCGCGCGATCCGCTGGAGCCTGTCCGAGCCGCAGATGTTCCTCACGCAGTTGCGCGCGATCCTGCGCGCGTCCGCGTTCGGCCAGGTGAAGATCCTGATCCCGATGCTCGCGCACGCGCAGGAGATCGACCAGACGCTCGACCTGATCCGCGAGGCGAAGCGCCAGCTCGACGACGCGGGGCTCGCGTACGATCCGAACGTGCGCATCGGCGCGATGATCGAGATTCCGGCCGCGGCGATCGCGTTGCCGCTGTTCCTGAAGCGGTTCGATTTCCTGTCGATCGGCACGAACGACCTGATCCAGTACACGCTCGCGATCGACCGCGCGGACAACGCGGTCGCGCACCTGTACGACCCGCTGCATCCGGCCGTGCTGCACCTGATCTCCTATACGTTGCGCGAAGCGAAGCGCGCGGGCGTGTCCGTGTCGGTGTGCGGCGAGATGGCGGGCGATCCGGCGCTCACGCGCCTGTTGCTCGGGATGGGGCTCACCGAGTTCTCGATGCACCCGAGCCAGCTGCTCGTCGTGAAGCAGGAGATCCTGCGCGCGCACCTGAAGGCGCTCGAGAAACCGACGGCCGACGTGCTTGCCGCATTCGAGCCGGAGGAAGTGCAGGCGGCGCTGAAGCGGCTGTCGGTCGCCGAGCCGCGCGCGGATGCGGCCGCTTAGGTCGCTTATGCCGCTTATGCCGCTCAGGCGCCAGCGTCGCCGCTAACCGCCGTGAAGGGTCATGCATGCGCCGGCCGGCGCATGCGTCCGACGCGCGTCAGTGCCGGCCCCCGCACACGGGGCAGTCGGCCTGGCGCGCGATTTTCATCGTCGTCCATTCCATCCGCAGCGAATCGAGCATCATCAGCCGCCCGTTGAGCGTCGTGCCGATTTCGCCGATCACGCGCAGCGCTTCGGCGGCCTGCATCGCGCCGATGATCCCGACCGTCGGCGCGAACACGCCCATCGTCGCGCATGCGACTTCCTCGAACGGCTGGTCTTCCGGAAACACGCACGCATAGCAGGGTGCGGTTGCATCGCGGAAATCGAACGTGCTGATCTGGCCGTCGAAGCGCAGCGCGGCGCCCGACACGAGCGGCACGCCGTGCGCGACGCACGCGCGGTTGATCGCATGCCGCGTCGCGAAGTTGTCGGTGCAGTCGAGCACGACGGTCGCGGCCGGCACGTGCGCGTCGAGCCACGCGTCGTCGACGCGCTCCGCGACCGCGTTCACCTTCACCTCGGGGTTCAGTTGCGCGAGCGCGTCGCGCCCCGATTCGACCTTGGCGCGGCCGACCGATGCCGTCACGTGCAGGATCTGCCGCTGCAGGTTCGTGAGGTCGACGGTATCGGCGTCGACGAGCGTGATCGTGCCGACTCCCGATGCCGCGAGGTACATCGCGGCAGGCGAGCCGAGGCCACCCGCGCCGACGACGATCGCGTGCGCGTCGAGAAAGCGCTGCTGCGCCTCGATGCCGATTTCATCGACGAGGATGTGGCGGGAGTAGCGAAGGAGTTGATCGTCGTTCATGGGGAGATCGGGCGAAGCATGCCGCCGCCGGTGGCGCGGGCGTATCTGCGTATTCTAGGCGCACATGAAAAACGGGCCATCGCGGTCTTCCCGCGATGGCCCGTCGGATGCCGGCCGGCGCTTACTTCGGCGCCGACGCGGGCTTCGGTGCGGCCGGCTTCGCGCCCGCGCCCGATGCCTTCGAGGCCGCGGCAGCCTTGCCGGCCGGGCTCTTCGTCGTGCTCTCGGCGAGCAGCGACTTCGATTCCTGGACGGTCTTGCCCTCGAGCTTGTTGAGCGCCTGCTGCATCATGAAGTCGTCGGCGCTGCCGAACTCGATCGGCTTGCGATCGCGATCCTTCTGGCGTTGCTCCGGCGTCTTCTTGTCGTTCTGCTCTTCGAGGACGCGCAGTTGATCCATCCGGCGCTGCTCGCGCTCTTCCTGTTCCTTCTTCTCGTTCGGGTCCTGCGTGTTCGCGAGGTGGTTCGTGTAGTCGACCTCGCGCGTCACGAGCACGTCGTCCGGATCGCCGTCCGCGTACTGATCGACCGGCACGTCGGGCGCGATGCCCTTGTTCTGGATCGAGCGGCCGCTCGGCGTGTAGTAATACGCGGTCGTCAGGCGCAGCGCGGTGTCGGCCGTCATCGGGCGAACCGTCTGCACCGAGCCCTTGCCGAACGTCGTCTTGCCCATGATCTGCGCGCGCTTCGAATCCTGCAGCGCGCCGGCGACGATTTCCGACGCGGACGCCGAATACGCGTTCGTCAGCACGATCATCGGCACGGTCTTGAAGACCGGCGGCAGGTTCTTCAGCGGATCGCCGTCGAAGGACGGCAGGCGATAGTTGTCGTACGTATCGCGGTAGACCTGCTTCGAATCGGGGATCTGGCCGTTGGTCGACACGACGACGGAGTCGGGCGGCAGGAACGCGCCGGCAACGCCGACCGCGCTCTGCAGCAGGCCGCCACCGTTGTTGCGCAGGTCGAGGACCAGGCCCTTCAGGTTCGGCTGCTGGCGCGCGATGTCCTGCAGCTTCGCGGCGAGATCGGGCGTCGTGCGCTCCTGGAAGCTCGTGATGCGGATATATGCGTAGCCCGGGTCGAGCATCTTCATCTTCACGCTCTGGACCCTGATGATCGCGCGCGTGACCGTGACCGGGAACGTGCGGTCGTCGCTCTTGCGGAAGATCGTCAGCGTGACCTTGGTGCCCGGCTCGCCGCGCATCTGCTTGACGGCCTTGTCGAGCGTCATGCCGCGCACCGGCTTGTCGTTGATGCGCGTGATCAGGTCGCCCGGACGGATGCCGGCGCGGAATGCGGGGGTGTCCTCGATCGGCGAGATCACCTTGACGAGGCCGTCTTCCTGCGAGATCTCGATGCCGAGACCCGCGAAGCGGCCCTTCGTCTGCTCCTGCAGCTCGTCATAGTCGGTCTTGTCGAGGAACGACGAGTGCGGATCGAGGCTCGACACCATGCCCTTGATCGCCGCCGTCAGCAGCTTCTTGTCGTCGACCGGTTCGACGTACTCGCGCTTGATCTGGCCGAATACTTCCGCGAACAGGCGGAGCTGGTCGAGGGGAAGCGGCGCCGTGGCGGTCTGCTCGGCCGACGCGGAAATCTGCAGCGTGGCGAACACGCCCGTGGCGAGGCCCGCGGCAATCAGGCCGATGTTCTTCAATTTCATTCGCATAGAGAGTCTGGTGCGGTCGGGAAGCGCGTGGCGGTAGCGGGGATGTAGCGGACAAGTATAACTGTTCGTCCGATAACTCAGTGGAACGCCGCGAAAAGCGGCGAACAGGTGCCATGAGCCGGGCCCGGAGCAGGCCCGGCGGGGCGCCGCCGGGCGCGCTGCGGGTTCGAAAGCGGATTCGACCGCAGCGGGGCCGCGAAGGTTCGCGCGGCGTGCCGCGCCGGACGCGGCTCGCCCGGCGCGACGGGCGTCAGCCCGCCTTGCCCTGCTTCGCGACGGCGGCCTGCGCCTGCGCGATCGCGTCCTGGTCGCCGAGGTAATAGTGCTGGATCGGCTTCAGGTCCTCGTCGAGTTCGTACACGAGCGGCACGCCGTTCGGGATGTTCAGGCCGACGATGTCGCTGTCCGAGATGCCGTCGAGGTACTTGATCAGCGCGCGCAGCGAGTTGCCGTGCGCGGCGATCAGCACCTGCTTGCCGGCGCGGACCGCGGGCGCGATCGATTCGTTCCACAGCGGCAGCACGCGCGCGACCGTGTCCTTCAGGCACTCGGTGAGCGGCAGTTGCTCGCGCGGCACCTTCGCATAGCGCGGGTCGTTGAACGGCGCGCGCTCGTCGGTCGGTTCGAGCGCGGGCGGCGGCGTGTCGTAGCTGCGGCGCCAGACGAGCACCTGGTCGTCGCCGAACTTCGCGGCCGTTTCCGCCTTGTTCAGCCCCGACAGTGCGCCGTAGTGGCGCTCGTTCAGGCGCCACGAGTGGACGACCGGCAGGTACATGAGATCCATCCGGTCCTGCACGTGCCACAGCGTGCGGATCGCGCGCTTGAGCACCGACGTGTACGCGATGTCGAACGTGTAGCCGGCCTCCTTGAGCAATTCGCCGGCCTGGTAGGCCTCGTTGCGACCCTGTTCGGTCAGGTCGACGTCGACCCAGCCGGTGAAGCGGTTTTCCTTGTTCCACGTCGATTCGCCGTGGCGGATGAGAACGAGTTTGTACATGGATCTTGCGGTCGGTAGTGAAGGAAGCGGTGCGCGTCGCGCGGCACCCGACCGGGGCCCGCCATCGCGCAAGGCGGTTATTTTATAATGGCGGGATTGTCCTCATCCGATTTCTCTTTTTCCGGCGGAATTCCGTGACGTTCTTTACCGATTACACGAACCTGGCCCTCATCGCGATCCTGCTGGTATCCGGCGGCCTGCTGGCGTGGCCCGCCCTGCGCCGCGGCCGCGGCGGCCTGTCGGCCGCGGAGGCCACCCTGCTCATCAACCGCCGCAATGCTGTCGTGATCGACGTGCGCGCCGCGTCCGATTTCGCCGCCGGCCACCTGCCGTCGGCGCGTCAGGTCGCGGCGGGCGAGATCGGCGCGAAGATCGCGCAGGTCGCGAAGAACAAGAGCACGCCGGTGCTGCTCGTCTGCCAGAATGGCCAGCAGTCGCAGAAGGCGGCGCGCGAGGTCGAGGCGGCGGGCTACGCCGAGGTGCACGTGCTCGAGGGCGGCGTGGCTGCCTGGCAGCAGGCCGGGATGCCGGTCGTCAAACAAGGAGTAGCGAAGTGAACAAGGTTCTGATGTACAGCACGCAGGTGTGTCCGTATTGCATGCAGGCCGAGCGCCTGCTGAAGCTGCGCGGTGTCGAGCAGATCGAAAAGGTGCTGATCGACCGCGATCCGGCGCGCCGCGAGGAAATGATGACGCGCACGGGGCGCCGCACGGTGCCGCAGATCTATATCGGCGACACGCACGTCGGCGGCTACGACGATCTGTCGAAGCTCGACCGCGAAGGCGGGCTCGCGCCGCTTCTGCAAGCGGCCTGATTAGGGCAGAATGGCCGCCGGCTGCGCCGCGGCTCGGGCGCGCAGGATTCATCCGTGGCGGCCGGCGAGAAGCCGGGCCGCTCCGTCACCACTTTTAGGGAAACACCATGTCCGACGTCGAAAACCAACCGTTCTTCAACATCCAGCGCGTCTACCTGAAGGATATGTCGCTCGAGCAGCCGAATTCGCCGGCTATCTTCCTCGAGCAGGACATGCCGTCGGTTGAAGTCGAAGTCGACGTCAAGGCCGACCGCCTCGCGGAAAGCGTGTTCGAAGTCGTCGTGTCGGGTACCGTCACCGCGAAGGTGAAGGACAAGGTCGCGTTCCTGATCGAAGCGAAGCAGGCCGGCATTTTCGACATTCGCAACATTCCGGACGAACAGCTCGACCCGCTGGTCGGCATCGCTTGCCCGACGATCCTGTTCCCGTACCTGCGCTCGAACATCGCCGACGCGATCACGCGCGCGGGCTTCCCGCCGATCCACCTGGCGGAAATCAACTTCCAGGCGCTGTACGAGCAGCGTCTCGCGCAGCTTCAGCAGCAGGCCGGCGCCGCAGGCGCGCCGAACGGCACGACGCTGAACTGACGTTTCGCACGGACCGGTGCTGGGTATGAAAGTAGCCGTTCTCGGCGCCGGTGCCTGGGGCACCGCGCTCGCGGGCCATCTGGCCGCGCGGCACGATACGCTTCTGTGGGCGCGCGACGCCGCGCTCATCGCCGGGCTGCAGGCCCGGCACGAAAATTCCCGCTATCTGGACGGCATCGCGCTGCCTGACGCATTGCGCTACGACGCCGATCTCGGCGCCGCGCTCGCGCATGGCGCAGCGGACGACGCGCTGTGCGTGATCGCCGCGCCTGTGGCCGGCCTGCGCACGCTGTGCCACGCGATGCACGACGCAGGCTGCGTGCCTGCGCACATCGTCTGGGTCTGCAAGGGCTTCGAGGCCGACACGCATCTGCTGCCGCATCAGGTGATCGCGGCCGAGCTGCCCGAACAGCGCAGCAACGGCGTGCTGTCGGGGCCGAGCTTTGCGCGCGAGGTCGGGCAGTCGCTGCCCGTCGCGCTGACGGTGGCGAGCGCGTCCGCCGAATGCCGCGAGCGCACGCTCGCCGCGTTCCATCACGGCGCGATGCGGATCTATACGGGCGACGACGTGGTCGGCGTCGAGGTCGGCGGTGCGGTGAAGAACGTGCTCGCGATCGCAACTGGCATTTCCGACGGCCTTGGCCTCGGGCTGAACGCGCGCGCCGCGCTGATCACGCGCGGCCTCGCCGAAATGTCGCGGCTCGGCGTCGCGCTCGGCGGCCGCGCGGAAACCTTCACGGGCCTCACGGGCCTCGGCGACCTGATCCTCACCGCGACGGGCGACCTGTCGCGCAACCGCACGGTCGGCCTGCAACTGGCGACCGGCCGCACGCTGAACGACATCCTCGGTGCGCTCGGCCACGTGGCCGAAGGCGTGCGCTGCGCGCAGGCCGTGCTGGCGATCGCGCACGCGCAGTCGATCGAAATGCCGATCACCGAAGCCGTGTGCGGCGTGCTGTTCGACGGCATCGCGCCGCGCGACGCCGTCAGCGGCCTGCTGCGGCGCGACGCGCGCGCCGAGTAGCACGGCCGGGCGCCGCCCGGCGCGGTCGCGCCAAGCGCGCGGCGCCAAAGCGCACTACGCTTGAACAAGTCTCCGGCGTTTCGGGAGGTTGTCATGCTGCAGATCCATTCCACCACGCTAGATGCGCAACTCGTAGACATCACGACGCTCGATGTCGACGTGATCGTCAACGCGGCGAACGGCTCGCTGCTCGGCGGGGGCGGCGTCGACGGCGCGATCCACCGCGCGGCCGGCCCCGGCCTGCTCGCCGAGTGCCGCACGCTCGGCGGCTGCGAGACGGGCGACGCGAAGCTCACGCGCGGCCACGGGCTGCCGGCGCGCTACGTGATCCATGCGGTCGGGCCGGTGTGGCACGGCGGCGATCGCGGCGAGCCCGACCTGCTCGCATCGTGCTATCGGCGCGCGATCGAGCTGGCCGAAGAGGTGGCCGCGACGTCGATCGCGTTTCCGGCGATCAGTTGCGGCATCTACCGTTATCCGGCCGGCGAGGCCGTCGACATTGCAGTCGGCACCGTCGTCGAAATGCTGCCGCAGGCGCCGAGCCTCGCACGCGTGGTGTTCGCGTGCTTTTCCCCCGACATCCACGACCTGTATTGCGCGCGGCTCGCGCGGGCCTGACGCGGCCCGCGCCGCGCATGCGTCATGCGCCGCCTTCGAAGCCGGCCTGGCGCCACGCCTCGAACACGACCACCGCGACCGTGTTCGACAGGTTCAGGCTGCGGTTGTCCGGCCGCATCGGCAGGCGCACGCGCTGTTCGTTCGGGAAGCGTTCGAGCAGCGCGGCGGGCAGGCCGCGCGTCTCCGAGCCGAACACGAACCAGTCGCCCGGCAGGAACGCATGATCGTGGAAGCGGCCCGAGCCGCGTGTCGTGAACGCGAACATCCGCGCGGGATCGGGCGATTCGGCCGCGACGAACGCGTCCCAGTCGCGGTGCACGCGCATCTGCGCATATTCGTGATAGTCGAGGCCGGCGCGGCGCATCCGTGCGTCGTCGAGCGGAAAGCCGAGCGGCTCGATCAGGTGCAGGTGCGCGCCGGTGTTGGCGCACAGGCGGATCACGTTGCCGGTGTTCGGCGGAATTTCGGGAGCGACGAGGACGACGTTGAACATGTTTCGGTTTGGCTGGGCCGGCCGGGGCGGAGCAACGCGCGCTCGTTCCCGGCCGGCCGGTTCGTGACGGCCGCGGCCGCGTGCAGGCGGCCGGCCTCTCTATTTAATTAATCCCTGGCGGTGCGCAGCGCAACCAGATTCGTCACGCGCGCGGCGCCTGCCGCCTTCAATGCGTGCGCGGCGGCCGCGAACGTCGCGCCGGACGTCATCACGTCGTCGACGAGCGCGACGTGGCGGCCCGCGACGTCGCCGGCCACCGCGAATGCCGACATCACGTTGTCGCGCCGCGCGCGCAGGGCGAGCCGCGACTGCGGCGCGGTGTCGGCGACCCGCGCGAGCAGTGCCGCATCCG
>NZ_JBNCAB010000042.1:0-61256 GCF_049805555.1 Burkholderia sp. DN3021
GCGCGGCATCGGCCGCGACGGCCGCTTCACCGTCGGCCGGCGCGGCCGAAGCCGTTTCGGCCGACGTGCGCGGCGCCGGCAGGCAGCGGGTCGCGGGCACCGCGCTCAGGTGCCGGTGGCCGGCCGCCGCGAACGCGTCGCAGATCGTGCGGAACCACGCGCGATCGACCACGGCCAGCACGCGGCGCCCGTCGGGCAGCGCGGCCGGATCGAGCGCGATGTGGCAGCCGAGCGGATCCTGGATCAGCTGATCCTCGACGATGTTGGGCAGCGCCTGGCGCAGCTTCGGCCCCTTGAGCGGCGGCACCTTCGCGGCCAGCAGCAGCACGTCGCGCGCGGCGACGATCAACACCGTCGCATTCGCGCGCGGCAGCAGCGCGAGCGCGGCGCGGCCCGCGCGCTGCACCTGGCCGGCCTTGTCGACGAGCGTGAACGGCAGCTCGGGCCACTGCCATTCCTGCAACGGCACGGCAGGCTCGCGCGGCGGCAAAGAAACAATCAACGTGCTCACAAGAGCTCCTCTCCCGAATGGCGTCGTTATAGCTGGTCGCGGATACGCACGACCCGCGTCGAGTGCGTGGTCGGATCACGATACACGAGCGACGTGCGGTCGACCTCCGCACGTTCGTGCTGGATCCGGCCATGCACGATGAAATAGCTCGAATTGACGTCGACGAGGCTCGAGTCGAGCGTCACGTTCGGCGCGCCGGCGCCGCGCAGCGCGAGCTGCACGTCGCCGACGTTGCGGAAAAACACGGTCTCGCGGCGCGACACCAGCGCCTGCGCGGACGACACGCTCATCCCCGGCATGAGCGCCGCGATCACCTCGGCCGGCGCGGTGTTCATGTTCACGGGCGTCGTGGTCGGCAGTACGGTGACGAACGGGCGCAGCCGCGCGACCATCTCGGGCGTCACGCCGTCGACGTCGAGCAGGCTGTCGACGCTCGTCATCATCAGCGGCGCGGGCCCGCGGTCGCCGCCGGACATGCCGGGATCGTCGGTGAAGCCGCCGGTCTGCTGGTCGCTGGTCACCGGCGCAGTGGCTGGCGCCGTGCCGGCGCCGCCGGGCAGCGTCGGCATCTGGAAGCGTGTCGCCGAATGCAGCAGGCCCGCGCGCACCTGCAGCGCGACGCGTTTCGCGAACGCGCCGTCGTAGCCGAGCGTCGTCAGCAGGCGCTGGAACGCCTGCAGCTGCGTGACGTTCAACTGCAGCACGCCGGGCGCCGGCGACGACACGAGGTTGCGCAGGTTGAACTTCGCCTGCGCGTCCTCGATCGAGCCGGAGATATAGGTGTCTTCGCCGCCGTTGTCGTTGGGCGCGCCGATCCGGCCGAGGAAGTCCGACAGCTTCGTCTTCGCGATCGGCACGCCCCAGATCCCGCCGAGATACGTGATGCCGGGCGCCGTATCGCCTTCGGAGCGCAGGATCATCCGCGTCCAGTCGAGCGCGCCGCGCGCGACCCACTGCGCCTGCGCGATCACGCGCTGGTTCTCGATGCGGCGGATCTGCACCTGCTGGCGCCACAGCATCCCCGAGACGAGGATCGCCGACAGCGCGACGACGAGCAGCGCGGTGATGATCGCGGCGCCGCGCTGGCGGCCGCGTGCATGCGCGCGCGCGGCGGCGCGGTTGATGGTGAGCGGACGGTGAGAGCGCGCGCGCATCGTCATTCCCCGACGAGGAACACGCGCGTGACCGGCACGCGCAGCGACGTCGCACCGATGCTGACCTGCAGCCCCGTCACCGCGCGCGGCGGCGGCGCGTTGCCGATCTGCGGCACCTTGAGCGCATCGTTGTTCTGCGCGAGCGCGTCGTCGGCCGTCTGCAGGTTGGTGGTCCAGCCCACGCGCGGCACGTACAGCTTCGCGTCGATCGCGCCGACGCCGCCCATCAGCGCGACCCAGCTCCAGCCTTCGACGCTGCTGTCCTTCAGCACGCCTTGCAGCCGGTTCGCATCGTCGAGCGGCGGCGACGCGTAGCGCACGACGCGCCCGCCAGCGATCCGGTAGCGGACCACCTGCAGCCGCGGCGCGGCGCCCGGCACGTCGAATTCGCGAACGATCTGCAGCGTGTTGCCGGCGACGCCGATCGCCGGCTGGCCGGCCTCGTCGTCGGTCGCGGCAAGCCGCGCGTCGATGCGCATCTGGTCGAACATCTGCGCGAAGACGCGCTCGTCTTCCATCGCGGACGCCACCTTGTCGCGGCCGCGCATGACCTGGTCGAGCCCGCGCCACGCGAGGATGGCGACCACCGCGAGGATCGCGATCGCGATCATCAGCTCGATCAGCGTGAAGCCCCGGGCGGGGCGCGCGGGCGGGCGTCGCATCGGCGCGTCAGAGCGGACGGCTGGTTTCATTCGCGACCACCGTCACCATCTGCGCGAGCACGCCGGCGCGCCCGGGCATGCTCACCGAAACCCGGACGCGCCGGAACACCGGGTTCGGCGTGGCGCTCACGCTCTGCGTGCAGACGAGCTGCACATTGCCTTGCGAACAGTCGAAACTCTGGTCGCCGATCTGCGGCCACGCGTGCGTGAGCCGCAACTGCGCGAGCGCGTTGTCGGCGCTCCAGCCGGCCAGCAGCCGGCGATGGAGGTCGGATGCGTTGGTCGCCATCGTGCCGACCGCGCGGATCGACGCGGCGAGCGCGACCGCGATGATCGCGAGCGCGACCAGCACCTCGATCATCGTGAAGCCGCGCGACGAAGAAACGGGGAAGGGCAGGCGACGACGCATCGTCATTGCACCTCGTAGCGGCCGTTGCCGGTGCCGACGATCGTCGCGCTGCCGACGGCCGAATGCAGCGTCACGCGCACCGGCGTGTCGACGCTCTCGGTGCCGAACACGACGCGATTCGCGCGCGTGTCGGAGCCCGGGTAGTCGATGTCGGCGCCCGTGACGCCGCCATCCCAGTCGCGCGGGCGCAGCAGGTCGTCGCGCAGCGTGCGCCAGCCGTCGGGCGAGCTCACGTCGAAACGGAAGCCGTGCGCGGTCGGTTGCCACGCGATCGGGCGCGCGCGCACCTGTGCTTCATCGCCGGCGGTCTCGAACAGCAGCGCGATGCGCTGCGCTTCCTCGCGCAGGTCGGTGCGCGGATTGCGCGTCAGCGACAGCGACGCGAGCGACACGAGCAGCCCCGCGATCACGAGCACGACCAGCATTTCGAGCAGCGTGAAGCCGCGAGCGAGCGAGCGAGCGCGCCGCACTCCGTGCTTCATCGGCCCGCCATCGGCGCGCGCCGATACGGACGGCGCCGTGCCGCGATGCGCACGGCAATCGCGGCCGCAGCGGGAAGTCGTGCGAATGGCGAGCATGAAGAGCGGGAACGAAGCGTCGGAACGATCAGCGCCGGCTTATTGCCACGAACCGATGTCGGAGTCGTTGCTCTCGCCGCCTTCCTTGCCGTCGGCACCGTAGCTGAACACGTCGATCTCGCCATGTACGCCCGGATTCAGGTACTTGTACCCGTTACCCCACGGATCGTTCGGCAGGCGCTCGAGATAGCCGCCGTCCTTCCAGTTGTTCGGGATCGGATCGGTGGACGGCTTCTGGATCAGCGCGTTCAGGCCCTGTTCCTGGGTCGGATAACGGCCGTTGTCGAGACGGTACAGCTTGAGCGCCTGCATGATCGTGCCGATGTCCTGCTTCGCGGCGATGCGGCGTGCCTCGTCCGGGCGGCTCATGATCTTCGGCACGATCAGCGCCGCCAGGATCCCGAGGATCGCGACCACCACCATGATCTCGATCAGCGTGAAACCGCGCTGACGACGCACGGCCGCGTTGCGGCGAGTGATCCACGTTTGCATGACTGACTACCTCTTTCCAAAAAATGTCGTCGATTGAGTAACGCACCCGGCACACCCGGACGATTACCTGACGGCAACCTTCCGGACCCGCGGGCGCGGAGCACGCATTGTAAGGCGCGCATCGCCGAGGGCTTTCACCCAACGCAAATTTCATATACATCCGTACAATAGCGCGCATGAACGCGCTCTCGATCCGGATCCTTTCCCTAGCCCTCTTCGCGGGTTTGTGCGCGACGGCCACCTACTGGGTCGTCACGCTGTCGGCCCGCGAAGCGCCGCTGCCCGCCGCCGCCGCGCGGCCGCCGATCCGCACCGAGGACGCCGCGGCGCTCTTCGGCGGTCAGCTCGACAAGAATCCCGTGCAGGACATCCACCTGTTCGGCATCCTCGCGCTCCAGCGCGGCGCCGCCGCGATCATCGGCGTCGGCGGCGAACCGCCGCGCGCGGTGTCGCTCGGTGCCGAGGTCGCGCCCGGCGCGAAGCTCGCCGAAGTCCGCCCCCGCTCGATCATCGTCGACCGCAACGGCACCCGCGCCGAAATCCAGCTTCCGGCGAACACGCCGTCCCCCGCGATCTACATGCGCTGAACGGCGACGGCCTCATCGACCATCAGGGGCCGTCACTGCACCATGTTGTTCAGCTCGATGATCGGCAGCATCACGGCCAGCACGATCACGAGCACGATGCCGCCCATCGCCAGGATCAGCAGCGGCTCGAGCAGGCTCGTCAGGAACATCGTGCGGCGCTCGAGCTCGCGCGCTTCGCCTTCGGCCGCGCGATCCAGCATCGTCGTCACGTCGCCCGTCGCTTCGCCGGAACGGATCAGGTGCACGAGCACCGGCGGAAACGTCTTCACGTTGTTCAGCGCGCGCGACAGCGCGGAGCCTTCGCGCACGCGCACGATCGCGTCGTCGATGTTCGCGCGCATCGCGCGGTTCGACAGCGTCTCGCCGGCCGCCTGCAGCGCGCGCAGGATCGGCACGCCGGCCGCGGTGAGGATGCCGAGCGTGCTCGCGAAGCGCACCGTGTTGTAGCCGCGCACGAGCTTGCCCGCGAGCGGCGCGGTCAGCACCCAGCGGTCGAACGCGAGCCGCGGCCCGTCGCGCGACAGCGTCGCCTTCACGAACCACACGATCAGCGCGACCGCGATCAGGATCGCCCACCACCAGTGCCGCACGAATTCCGACAGCGCCATCATCACGACCGTGAGGATCGGCAACTGCTGTTTCGTACTCGCAAACACGTTGACGACCTGCGGCACCACGTAGCTCAGCAGGAACGTGACGATGCCGAACGCGATCAGCGTGACGATGCCCGGATACGTGAAGGCCAGCAGGATCTTCTGTTTCAGCGCGTTGCTCTGTTCGATGTAGTCGGCCAGGCGCGACAGCACGATGCCGAGCTTGCCCGTGTGCTCGCCGGCCGCGACGAGCGCGCGGTAGATTTCCGGAAAATCGCGCGGATGCTGGCCCAGCGCATTCGCGAGCGAATGGCCGCCGAGCACCTCGGCGCGGATCGCGGCCATCAGTTCGCGGATGTAGTCGCGCTCGGCCTGCTCGGTCAGCACGCCGAGCGCCTCGTCGAGCGGCAGCCCGGCGATCAGCAGGCTCGCGAGCTGGCGCGTGAGGATCGCCTGTTCGCGCTGCGACAGCTTGCGGCCGAACGCGAGCCGCTGCGTACGCGCGCCGCGCGTCGCGCTGGCGGCCGGCTCGACGACGAGCGGCGTGAGCCCCTGCGTGCGCAACTGGCTGCGCGCGGCACGCGCGCTGTCGGCATCGACGACGCCTTTCTGCGCGTGTCCCGCCGCATCGATCGCTTCGAAACGGAATGCCGGCATCGCGCTATGCGCCTCCCGTCACTCGCAGTACTTCCTCGAGCGACGTCGCGCCGGCCGCGAGCCAGCGTTCGGCGTCGTCGCGCAGCGTGCGCATCCCTTCCGCGCGGCTGGTGGCCAGAATCTCCGCGTCGGCCGCGTTGCGATGGATCAGCGAGCGGATCGTGTCGTCGACCAGCAGCAGCTCGTATACGCCGCGCCGGCCCGCGTAGCCCGAATGCCCGCACTTGTCGCAGCCGACCGGATGCCACAGCGTGCGGCCATCCTCGTGCCGCTCTTCCTTGCAGACGGGGCAGAGCTGCCGCACCAGGCGCTGCGCGAGCACGCCGAGCAACGACGATGCGAGCAGGTACGGCTCGACGCCCATGTCGGTCAGACGCGTGACGGCCGATGCCGCATCGTTCGTGTGCAGCGTCGCGAGCACGAGGTGGCCCGTCAGCGACGCCTGCACCGCGATCTGCGCGGTTTCGAGGTCGCGGATTTCGCCGATCATGATCACGTCCGGATCCTGGCGCAGGATCGAGCGCAGCGCGCGGGCAAAGGTCATCCCGATCCGCTCGTTCACCTGCGTCTGGCCGATGCCGCCGAGGTCGTATTCGATCGGGTCCTCGACGGTCATGATGTTGGTCGTCGCGGTTTCGAGCCGCGACATCGACGCATACAGCGTCGTCGTCTTGCCCGAGCCCGTCGGGCCCGTGACGAGCACGATGCCGTGCGGTCGCGCGATCAGCTTGTCGAACTGGACGAGCGTGTCGCGGCCCATCCCGAGCGCTTCGAGGTTCAGGCGCTTCGCATCCTTTTCCAGCAGACGCAGCACCGCGCGCTCGCCGTGCCCGGTCGGCAGCGTCGACACGCGCACGTCGACCGGCCGGCCGCCGACGCGCAGCGTGATGCGACCGTCCTGCGGCAGCCGTTTCTCCGCGATGTCGAGCTGCGCCATGATCTTGATCCGCGAGATCAGTGCGCCGTGCAGCGCCTTCTTCGGGCGCACGACGTCGCGCAGCGTGCCGTCGACGCGAAAACGCACGACGGACGAATTCTCGAACGGCTCGATGTGAATGTCCGATGCCTGTTCGCGCGCCGCTTGCGTGAGCAGCGCGTTGATCATCCGGATGATCGGCGCGTCGTCTTCCGATTCGAGCAGATCCTCGACCTCGGGAATGTCCTGCATCAGCCGCGACAGGTCGACTTCGCCTTCGACCTCGCCGACCACCTGCGCGGCGCTGCCGTCCTGGCGCGCGTATGCCTGGTTGATCGCCTGCGCGAGCTCGTCGGCCGGCACGCGGTGCACGGAAATCGAGCCGAAGTTGCGCGCGATCTCCGCGAGCGCGGCGTCGCTCGTGCGTTCGCTGATCCACACCTCGAGCGTGTCGTCGAGCTGGTGCGCGATCAGCACCTGGCCGCTCTTCGCGAAGCCGTACGGCAACAGGCGCGCGGCGAGCGGCGACGGCGGCTGCCGGTCGCCCGGCGCGCCGTCGTGGGCGGAAGATGCGGGCACGTCGCTCACTGCGAGGCTCCCGGGGCGGTCAGCGGCTGTTGCGGCACCGCCTGCTGCGGCACGCTCTGCGGCTGCGCGGGCGTCTGCTCCGGCAACGGTTGGGCCGGGACCGGCGCCACCTGGCGTTGCATCTGCTGGCGGCGCATCTTGTCGAGATCGAACAGGTTCCCGGCCGGCGTACCGCCCTGGCTCGGGCCGAGCGGCATCGGCGGGACGACCGGATCGTCCTTGTCGCGGATCACGTTGTTGTCCGACTTGTATGCGCCCGTCACGCCCTGGATGTAGTCATAGCGGTTGGCCGTGACTTCCTGTGCGGTACTGCGGTCGGAGATGATCACCGGGCGCAGGAACACCATCAGGTTGGTCTTCTGGCGCTGCTTCGATTCCGAACGGAACAACTGGCCGATCCACGGGATGTCGCCGAGCAGCGGTACCTTGCTGTTCGACACCTGGTAGTTGTCCTGCATCAAACCGCCGAGCACGATGATCTCGCCGTTGTCCGCCAGGATCGTCGACTGGATCGAGCGCTTCGTGAAGGTCGGGCCGGTCTGCGCGTTGGTGGTACCGCTGACGACCGCCGAATCCTCCGTGTAGAGCTGCAGCTTCAGAATCCCGCCGTCGGTAATCTGCGGCTTTACGTGCAGCGTCAGGCCGACGTCGCGACGGTCGTAGGTATTGAACGCATTGCTCGTCGTGCCGCTCGTCAGGTTCGAATACGAACCGGTCGCAATCGGCACGTTCTGGCCGACGACGATCTTCGCTTCCTCGTTGTCGAGCGTGATCAGGTTCGGCGTCGACAGCACGTTCGCGTCGCTCACGCCCGCGAAATACTGCAGCAACGCGCCGAGCCCCTGTACGCCGAACATGTTGTGCAGCCAGCCGATGTTGAGGCCTTGGCTCAACGCCCCGAGATTGGAAGCCAGCCCGCCTCCGGTGATCCCGCCGGTGGCGTTGGTCACGCCGCCCGCCGTCAGGTTGACGATGCTGTTGCCCAGGCCCAGCCCGGGGTTCAGGTTCGTGCCGCCGAGAAACTGGCCGCTCGCCACCTGCCACTGGATGCCGAGGTTGCCCTGCGTCGTCGAGTTCAGCTCGACGATCAGCGCTTCGATATAGACCTGCGCACGCCGCGCGTCGAGCTGGTCGATCACCGAGCGCAGGTTCCGGTAAACCGGATCGGACGCGGTGATGATCAGCGAGTTGGTCGCCGCATCGGCCTGGATCATCCCGCCCGGCTGGTTGTCGTCGCTCTTCTCCTTGTCGCCGCCGAGCAGGCCGCCGGAGCCGAGACCGCCGCCGCCCGACGAGCCGCCGTACCCCGACGACGAGGACGACGAGCCGCCGAGGCCGCCCGACGGCAGCGGCGGGGTGCCGGACGTGCCGGTCGAGAAGTTGCCGCTCGACGACGAGCCGCCGCTCTGGTTGAAGCTGTTCGCATCGTTGGACGACGCCGACGAGCCGCTGTCGCTGCCGCCCTTGCCGAGCATCCCGCGCAGCGTCTTCGCGAGCTTCACCGCATCGGCGTTGCGCAGCGGCACGACGTGCATGTTGCCGGGCACCGCGCTCGGCGCGTCGAGCTGCTGCACGAGGCGCTTCGCGGCCGCGAGGCGCGATGCGCTCGACGCGCGCAGCATCAGCGAGTTGGTGCGCGGGTCGGCCGTGACCGACACCTTCAGCGTTGCATCGCTGTTGCCGATCGCGCCCGGATCGAGCATTTTCTGCAATTGTGCGGCGAGGTCGATCGCGTTCGCGTTGCGCAGCGGAACGACCTGCACCTGCGCGCCCGCGGCGCTGTCGACGCCCGCGATGATCTGCGCGATGCGGCGCACGTTGTCCGCATAGTCGGTCACGACGATCGTGTTGTTCGCCGGGTAGGCCGTCACCGTGTTGTTCGGCGAGATCAGCGGCCGCAGCACGGGCAGCAGGTTGTTCGCCGATTCGTTGTGCAGCTCGAACACCTGCGTGATCACCTGGTCGCCGCGCGCCTGCGGCGCATTGCCGACATAGGTCGGCACGCCCTGCAGCTTCGCGTCGGCCTCGGGCACGACCTTCAGCACGCCGTGATCCTGCACGAGCGCGAAGCCCTGCATGCGCAGCGCCGACTGCAGCGTCTTCAGCGCCTGGTCTTCCGGCACCGGACGTTCGGCAACGAGGTTGAGCTGCCCCTTCACGCGGGGGTCGACGATGATGGTCTTGCCGGTTGCGGCGCCGATCGCCTTCGCGACCTGGTCGATATCCGCATTCACGAAGTTGAGCGTGACCTGAGCGTAGGCGGCCTGCGAGACGATGATGCCGGCGACGACGAGGGTCGTGGCAATGCGCCGCATAACGAAGCGATTTCTTGTCATGGATGAATGGGTCGATGCCGGCTCAGGCCGCTTCCGGCGGTAGTGCTGGGATCCAAGTCCGAAAAAGGCGACATTAGCAGTTTTTCATGTCCGAAATATCACATTGATCCGAAGACTGTCTCATATACGACATGTATCGGGCGAGTCGTATGTGATATGTAAGATTCGGTACCATACCGGCATGCCGGCCATCGCCCCCGTCTCGAGATGAACCGACACGGAAATGCGGTATAACCCGGCTGTCGTATTTCCGCATGTCGCAACCTGACGGACTGTCGGTATGATACGGGCGACACGTTTCTCGCCGCACGAATAACAGGCACGGGTTTTCCCGATCCTCGCGCAATTCCTTTTCGTTTTCGCCCCATGAACAGACGGTTCGCTTCGATTGCGTGGATTGCCGCCGGCGTGTGGTTCGCCAGCGCAAACGCTCGCGCGGATTGTTTCGACGAAGCCGCCAGATACCAGCAGGTCAATCCGCTGATCCTGCGCGCGATCGCGTGGCAGGAATCGCGTAACCGGCCCGGCGCGCTGAACAAGAACACGAACGGCTCGATCGACTACGGCCTGATGCAGATCAATTCGGTCCACCTGTCGACGCTGTCGCGCTACGGGATCGACCGCGGCACGCTGATGGAGCCGTGCAAGAACGTATACATCGCCGCGTGGCATCTGAAACAGAAGATGAACCGCTACGGCAACACGTGGCAGGCCGTCGGCGCCTACCATTCCGAAACGCCGTCGCTGCGCGACAAGTACGCGCGGCAGATCGCCGGCATCCTGACGCAATGGAAGCTGCTGCCGCCCGCGCCATGACGCCGCGCCGCATCGCGGCCTGACGCGGCGCCGGCCGCCCGGCGCGCGTTTGATGCACAATGCGGGCTCACGCCGCAAGTTCGCCCGTCCGCGGGCCGATCGCGCCCCGGAAGGGCGCCGCGGCCGCTTTTTCATCTTTTCCGTTGGTGTGTACCGCAATGAACCAGCCGTTGCCCGTCACCGTGCTGTCCGGCTTCCTCGGCGCCGGCAAGACCACGCTGCTCAATCACGTCCTCGCGAACCGTGCAGGCCTGAAAGTCGCCGTGATCGTCAACGATCTCGCGGCGGTCAACATCGACGCGTCGCTCGTGCGCGACGCGCAGGCGCTGTCGCGCGTCGAGGAACGCCTCATCGAAATGTCGAACGGCTGCATCTGCTGCACGCTGCGCGACGACCTGCTCGTCGAGATCCGCAATCTCGCGTCCGAAGGCCGCTTCGACGCGATCATGATCGAATCGACCGGTATCGCTGAGCCGATGCCGATCGCCGAAACCTTCACGTTCGTCGACGACGACGGCGAGTCGCTGTCGAAAATCGCGCGGCTCGACACGCTCGTCACCGTGGTCGATGCGTACAACTTCCTGCGCGACTACGGCTCCGACGACGCACTCGCGACGCGCGGCATCGCCGCATCGGAAGAAGACGATCGCACGCTCGTCGAACTGCTGATCGAGCAGATCGAATTCTGCGATGTGCTGGTGATCAACAAGGCCGACCTCGTCGGCGCGGACGAACTCGCGCGTCTGCAGCACATCCTCGCGCGGCTCAATCCGCGCGCGCACCAGGTCGTGTCGACGTTCGGCAACGTGCCGCTCGACGAAGTGCTGAACACGGGCCGCTTCGATTTCGACGAGGCCGCGAATGCGCCGGGCTGGCTCGCGTCGCTCGATCACGATCATACGCATTGCGACGACCCCGACTGCCATGACGAACATCATGCGCACGTGCACGGCGAAGCCGACGAATTCGGGATCGGCAATTTTGTTTACCGCGCGCGCCGGCCGTTCCATCCGGCACGACTCTGGGCGCTGCTGCACCAGGAGTGGCCGGGCGTACTGCGCAGCAAAGGCTTCTTCTGGCTCGCGACGCGCAACGACATCGCGGGCTCGCTGTCGCAGGCGGGCGGCGTATGCCGGCATGGCCCGGCCGGTCTCTGGTGGGCCGCGCAGGATCGCGCGGAATGGCCGGACGACGACGAGCTGCTCGCCGAAATCCGCGCCGAATGGCACGGCGATCTCGACGATCGCACGGTCGGCGATCGCCGGCAGGAGCTCGTGCTGATCGGCATCGCGCTCGATGCAGATGCATGGCGCGAGAAACTCGACGCGTGCCTGCTGACCGATGCGGAATTCGCCGTCGGCGCGGCAGGATGGAGCGCATTCGACGATCCGTTCCCGGCGTGGGATGTCGATTCGCACGACGACGACGATCACGGCGACACCCAAATCGTGCACGCGTAACGGCATGGTAACGGCTTGTAAAAACAACCGTTAAATCTTGCAAGAGCGGCGCGGACTGTGGCGAAAATGCCGCGCGCGCCCAACAAAAAACCCGCCGAAAGGCGGGTTTTTTTCTGGAACAGGCGCTGGTTTAACGCTTGTTGACGGCGTCCTTGAACGCCTTGCCAGCCGTGAACTTGACCGTCTTGGCTGCCGGGATCTTGATGGTTTCGCCGGTCTTCGGGTTGCGGCCCGTACGTGCTGCGCGCTTGCCCGAACCGAAGCTGCCGAAGCCGATCAGCTGAACCGCATCACCCTTCGACACGGCCTTCTTGATGACTTCGAGCAGCGTGTCCAGCGTTTCGCCGGTTTGAGCCTTGCTAGCGCCCGTTTGGGCGGCGACGGCGTCGATCAGTTCCTGTTTGTTCATTAAGGTTCCTTTATCAGGTTAGGTTGACACGAACAGCGCGAACGCGCCGATTATACGTGCGCGAACCGTGCCGTCGAGAGTCAGACTCCGACGACACAGCGCCGAATCCTGGCCCGCGCGACGCGCCCTCCGGCTTGCCGGCGGCCACCCCGCGGTACGGCGTTGCTATGATAGCGCAGCGCAAACCCAATAACGACAAGGGTTTCAAAGATTTTCATCAGTATTTCGCCGAACGAATCGTCGATTGCCCGTTTTTTGACCTGCGCCAACCGGACAGGATACGCAGCGCGGTCCGCCCGTGCGCCGCCCCGTTGGCTTTTTCCAACGGCCGCTCGGACGACCCCGCGCAATCCCTTGCCAGGCTTGGCTGCCACGTTTTTTGTTTCGCATGCCCGACCGACTTGTTCCCGCCACGCTCGCACTTCGCGACGACGGCACGCTCGTTTCGCCCGAGTACGGCGACCTCCATCGCCGCGCATCAGGTGCGCTTGCGCATCACCTGTGCGTCTCCGGCAACGGGCTGCCGGCGCGCTGGCAAGGCCGCCGCACGTTCACGATCGTCGCGACGGGATTCGGCGCGGGCAGCCACTTCCTCGCGACATGGGCCGCGTGGCGCGACGATCCGGCGCGCTGCGAGCGGCTGCATTTCGTCGCAGTCGAGCCGCATCCGTTCTCGCGCGACGACCTGCGCCGCGCGGTTTTGCATATCGTTGCGAACACAACCATATCGGCCGACGTCGACGCAATGGTCGACGCCTGGCCGATGCTCGTGCCGGGCCTGCACCGGCTGGAATTCGACGCAGGGCGCGTGGTGCTCACGCTCGCGTTCGGCGATGCAGTCGACATGCTGACCAGGCTCGTCGCGCGCGCCGATGCGTTCTATCTTGACGGCTTCACGTCGTCGAACGACGCGAATCTGCGCGCGACCGACGTGGTTCGTGCGCTCGCGAAAATCGCCGGCGAAGGCGCGACGTTTGCAACGCATGCGAATTCCGGCGCCGTGAAACACGCACTCGGCGAATCGGGTTTCACGTACCGTGAAGTCGACGATTCGCTCGTCGGCGAATATGCGCCGCGCTGGCGTGCGCGCCGGCACGAGCCGCCGCGCGCACTGCCCGTTGCGGCACGCCGCGCGATCGTGATCGGCGCGGGCCTGGCCGGCTGCGCGGTCGTCGAACGTCTGGCCGCGCGCGGCTGGGACGTCACGCTGATCGAGCGGCACGAACGGATCGCGAGCGAAGCGTCGGGCAATCCGGCCGGCGTATTCCATCCGCTGATGACACGCGACGACAACGTCGCAAGCCGGCTCACGCGCAGCGGCTTCCTGCACGCGATCGCACGCTGGCGCGCACTCGAACGCGCGGGCCATGCGTTCGCGCGCAGCACGCACGGGATGATCCATCTCGCCGAATCGGCCGACGACTTCGCGCGGATGCGCGATGCATTCGATGCGTTCGGCGCGCCGTCCGACTATGCGTCGCTGCTCGATACCGATGCCGCGCGCGCGCATCTGAACCTGCCGGTCGCGCATGGCGGCCTGCTGTTTCCGCATGGCGGCGCCGTCTGGCCGGCCGGGCTGTGCGCGGCGCAATGTGCAGCGGCCGGCGAACGCGTGCGCTTGCTCGCGTCTACCGGCGTCGCGCGGCTCGAGCGGCGGGGCGACACATGGCATGCGCTTGATTCGACCGGCGGCACGCTGGCCGAAGCGCCCGTCGTCGTACTTGCGAACGCGGGCGACGCCGTGCGTCTCGCGGGGCTGCAGCATGTCGTGCTGCAACCGGTGCGCGGCCAGCTCACGCTGCTGCCGCCCGGCAGCGCGGCGCCGCTGCCGTGCCCGGCGATCGGCGACGGTTACGCGGTGCCGCTCGACGACGGCACGCTGCTGATCGGCGCGACATTCGAACCCGACGACGTCGATCCGGCGATGCGCGCGGCCGGCCACGTCGAAAACCTCGACCGCGTGCGGCACCTGCTGCCGGGCTTGATCGGCGACGTTCCGGATCTCGACACGCTGCGCGGCCGCGTTGCATTCCGCTGGGTCGTCGCCGATCGTCTGCCGCTGATCGGCCCGCTCGCGGACGAAGCGCAGGCCGTCGCGAACGCACGCGCGCTGAGCGGCGCAAAGGCGCGCGACCTGCCGCGCACGCCCGGCCTCTACGGCGCATTCGGCTTTGGCTCGCGCGGCCTCGTGTGGGCCGCGCTCGGCGCCGAACTGATCGCATCGCAACTCGAAGGCGAGCCATGGCCGCTCGAGCGCGAACTCGCCGAAGCCGTCGATCCCGCACGCTTCCTGATCCGCGCACTGCGCGCACGCCGCATCGGTTCGGCCGGCTGACCGGCCGCGCGAATCGCTCACAGTTTCCCGATTTCCCCGCGCAAGGTTATCCACCCGGTGCTGTGGATAACCTTGCGAAATCCACACGCACTTCGTGTGTAATCACAGTGGACGTAAACTGGGCAACTTGGCACAGCTGTGAAACGGCCCCAAAGTTACTCATCTCAAACTTCTGTGCACGAACAGCCTGTGCAACGGGTTATGGTTTCGCCAACACGTTGATCCGTCAGCGTAAACCGAAGTTATCCACAGAACTGTGGATCCTTTGTTAACTTCTACTACGTATATATACAGGTAAACCTTTGAAACCAAAGGCCTGTGGTGCCGCACAGCGCCGCGAGTCGTATTCAATGGGTTCCAGACCGAAAAAGCTGTGGCACAATCGGTTTCCTTCGCGTTCGTCCGGCCAGGCGCCGGACAAGCTTCAATGGAACGGTCGGCACGATTTCGAATCTGAATCTTCGAGACTGCGCAGTCCGTTCACACACCAGGCCGACAATCCAGATCGGCAACCTGTGCGACTTTCCGCCGGATGGCGGAACAGGCGGACCCCATGTCCCGCCGTCGTCGACCACAACAATCACATTCGGGGCGATACCCAGCCGGCGCGCATCCATTTCTGACGCTTGACCCCGCGTCGCTGGCGGTCGCTTCCAAAGGAGAAGTCACCACGATGAAGTCGGCGTTCTCATTTCTGCCCAACTGGCCGCTCGCGCCGGATGCCGTGTTCTGGGCCGGGCTCGCGCTGTTCGCGGCCGGCCTGTGTGGCGAACTGTGCTATCGCGCATGGCGCCTGCCGCGCATCACCGGTTATGCGGTAATCGGTCTCGTCGCCGGTTCGTTCGGATTCGGCGTGATCGACGCAAGCACCGACGAAACGTCGCGGCTGCTGATCGACGTCGCGCTCGGCCTGCTGCTGTTCGAGCTCGGCAGCCGCCTCGACCTGCGCTGGATCCGGCGCAATCCGTGGCTCGTCGCATCGAGTCTCGCGGAAGCCACGCTGACGTTCGTGCTCGTGCTGTTCGTGATGCTTGCGCTCGGCGTGTCGGGAATGGTTGCGCTCGTGCTGTCGGCGATCGCGATCGCGACGTCGCCGTCGATGGTGATCCAGCTCAAGACCGAACTGCGCGCGGAAGGGCAGGTGTCGCAGCGCCTCATCACGCTCACGGCGCTCAACAGCGTGTACGCGATCGTGCTGACCAAGCTCGTCACGAGCTGGCTGCACCAGGAAGCGTACGGCAACGTGTTCGCGACGATCCTGCAGCCGCTCTACCTGATCGCCGGTTCGTTCTTCGTCGCGTATCTCGTCGCGCGTTCGTGCAATTTCCTGTTCCGCCACATGACGTCGACGATGCGCGACGAGCATTCGTTCGTCGCGCTGTTCGGGCTCGTGATGCTGGCGATCGCAGTGGCACAGGCGCTGAAGCTGTCGACGCTGCTCACGCTGCTGCTCGCGGGCATCATCGTGAAGAACCTCGAAGCGCGTCCGCAGCTGTGGCCCGAGCATTTCGGCACGGCCGGCTGGCTGCTGACGGTGGTCCTGTTCGTGCTGACGCTCACGTCGTTCACGTGGGGCGACATCGCGCTCGGCGGGCTGCTCGCGATCGTGCTGATCGTCACGCGGCTCGTCGCGAAGCTGGCCGGCGTCGTCGCGTTCGCGAAGCCGAGCGGCATCGGGATGAAGCAGGGCGTCGCGCTCGGCATCGCGCTGACGCCGATGTCCGCGCTGTCGTACCTGCTCGTCGACGATACCTACCAGCTCTATCCGAATTTCGACCCGCACCTGCGCGCGATCGTGATGTGCACGATCGTGATCCTGCAGCTCGTCAGCCCGTTCGTCGTCTACCGCTGCCTGTCGGCGGTCGGCGAACGCAGCGACAGCAACTGATTCCGGAACCTGCCATGGCACTCGAAACCTTCGTCAATTCCGAACCGTTCACGTTCGGCGTCGAACTGGAGATCCAGGTCGTCAACACGCACAACTACGACCTGACCAAGGCTGCATCCGACCTGATGCGCCTGATCCAGGGCGAGACCTTTCCGGGCAACATCACGCCGGAAATCACCGAGAGCATGATCGAGCTGTCGACCGGCATCTGCCATTCGCACGAGCAGGCGGTCAGCGAGCTGCATGCGATCCGCGACGTGCTCGTGAAGGCGGCCGACCAGCTCAACGTCGGGCTCGCCGGCGGCGGCACGCACGCGTTCCAGCAATGGAGCGACCGGCAGATCTACGATGCGCCGCGCTTCCAGTACATCTCCGAGCTGTACGGCTATCTGGCCAAACAGTTCACCGTGTTCGGCCAGCACGTGCATATCGGCTGTCCCGATCCCGACAGCGCGCTGTTCCTGCTGCACTCGATGTCGCGCTTCATTCCTCACTTCATCGCGCTGTCCGCGTCGTCGCCGTTCGTGCAGAACGTCGACACCGGCTTCCATTCGGCACGCCTGAATTCGGTGTTCGCGTTCCCGCTGTCGGGCCGCGCGCCGTTCGTGCTGACCTGGGACAGCTTCGAGGAGTACTTCATGAAGATGGTGAACACGGGCGTCGTCAACTCGATGAAGGACTTCTACTGGGACATCCGCCCGAAGCCCGGCTACGGGACGATCGAGGTGCGGGTGATGGATACGCCGCTGTCGGTCGACCGCGCGGCGGCGATCGCCTGCTACATCCAGACGCTCGCGCGCTACCTGCTGACCGACCGGCCGCTGAAGCTGTCGGAGGACGATTACCTCGTCTATACGTTCAACCGTTTCGAAGCGTGCCGTTTCGGGCTCGAGGGCACCTGCGTGAATCCTCAGACGGGTGAACGCCGCACGATCGCGGAAGACATCCTCGACACGCTCGACCGGATCGCGCCGCATGCGGCCGCGCTCGGTTCGCGCGCGGCGCTCGACGAGATCGGCGCGCTTGCCAAGGCGCGCGTGAACGACGCATCGTGGTTGAGAACCGTTTTCAAACAGGAAAAATCGCTGAACGAAACGGTCCGGCAGCAGTGCTTACGCTGGCGTGAATGAAAAAATGTTTTGCAGATTACAGGCTCGACCGCGTCGCGATTCGCTGAACGACGGCCGGCCCGGTTTCAGGCCGAAATCGTTGCCAGTCGCCCTGAAAATCTGTGGATAACCCGACATTCCTCTGCAAAGTCAACGATCTGCGGGCGGGATAACCCGGTGGATCATTGCCATTCACCCGATGGCCGATCCGAACAGGAAAATGCCGGCGCAGCCCGTTCAGCGGGTGCGCGGCATTGCAGGCACAACGAAAAAATTCAGTTATCCAGTGATTTTCCACAGAATGCAGGGGATAACTTAGCTGTGCGATTTTCCGCTCTCGCTTAGAATGTCGGCTTTGCGGACACCGGAACGACGCGTGTCTCACCGGTCGCCGCGAATGCGACCGCCGCGTGTGCCTCGCGACGGCCGTGCTGACGCACTCGCAAGAGCGCGTCTGTTTTGAGATGGACATTCGATCTCCACACTACGGCCGCTCGGCATTCCGGGCGGCGGCAAAGCGAAAAGACTATGAGCGAAGGCGTTTACGGGAACCAGGCTTCGGGACGTGTCACCCACAGCCTGCTGCGGTTGAGTACGGCCATGCGAAGCCAGGCATGGGATTGGGCGGAAGGCGCGGGCCTGACGCCGACGCAGGGCGAAATTCTCGTGCTGCTGCTGCAGCGCAAGGGCCCGATGCGGCTCGGCGAGATCGCGCGCGAGACGCAGCTCACCGCGGCGACCACGAGCGATGCGGTCAGCACGCTCGAGACGAAGGGGCTTGTCGAGAAGCGTCGTGCGCTGGACGACGGCCGCGCACTGGCCGTGCGCCTGTCGGCCCGTGGCCGCACGGCCGCGAAGAAGGCGCTGCAATGGCCTGAATTCCTGACGAAAGCGGTCGGCAAGCTCGGCGCGGACGAGCAGGGCGCACTGTATCGCGCGCTGCTGAAGACGCTGCGCGAGCTGCAGGTGGCCGGCGCGACGCCGCCGCAGCGCATGTGCTTGACGTGCGCCCACTTCCAGCCGGGCAAGCTGTCGAAGAAGACCGTGCATTACTGCGCGGCGCTCGACATCTCGATGTCCGACAGCGACCTGCGTCTCGACTGCTCGGTGCAGGAAGAAGCCGACGCGGCGACGCAGAAGAAGACCTGGAAGATTTTCGCAGGCTGACGTCCGTCGATCGACCGGGAGGCCGATGATGAACGCTGAAGTCGTGGCGATCCGCCATGTGCATTTCGAGGATCTCGGGAGCTTCGAGCAGGTGCTCGGCGAACGGGGCCGGCGGGTGCGCTATGTAGACGTCGGGTCGTCGCGGTTCGAGGTGCTCGACGTGCTCCAGCCGTCGCTGTTCGTCGTGCTCGGCGGGCCGCTCAGCGTGTACGACGATGCGCAGTATCCGACGATCGCACCGCTCGCGGCGCTCGTGCGCCAGCGCATCGACGCGGGGCTGCCGATCCTCGGCATCTGCCTCGGCGCGCAGTTCATCGCCCGTGCGCTCGGCGCGCGCGTTTATCCGGCTGCGCAGCACGAACTCGGCTGGGCGCCGCTGACGCTCACCGATGCCGGTCGCGCGTCGCCGCTGCGCCATCTCGATGGCGCGGCGACTTCGATGCTGCACTGGCACGGCGATACGTTCGACCTGCCGGGCGGCGCGATCCATCTCGCGTTGACGCCGGCCTGCCGCCACCAGGCATTCGCATGGGGGCAGCACGTGCTGGCGCTGCAGTGCCATCCGGAAATCCGCGCCGACCGCTTCGAACCGTGGCTGATCGGGAACGCCGGCGAAATCGCGGCGACGCCGGGCATCGACGCCCGTCAGTTGCGTGCCGATACAGCGCAGCACGGCCCCGCGCTCGAGACGGCCGCGCGGCGCATGTTCGCGGAGTGGCTCGACAGCATCGGGCTCTGACGCCGCGGGCGGCGCCGTTCGCCGCGAATCCTTGGCCCGGCCCGCATCCGTTGCAGGCCGGCGCATCGCTGCTTGCAACGCATGTCCCGCCGCGCCGGCAACCTGCTGCCGGCCGTACCTGACCATCCGCTTACTGCCGATCGCGCCATCTGCACGCTTCAAGCCTGCGTGCTACGCTCGTCCGCTCTTTCCCTTTCCAGGCGAGTGGCCTCCATGACTGCGCTGTTTTCCCCATTCACGCTGCGCGGCGTGACCCTTCCGAACCGGATCGTGATCTCCCCGATGTGCCAGTATTCGGCCGAACGCGGCGAAGCGACCGACTGGCACATGATTCACCTCGGCCATCTCGTGCTATCGGGCGCGGGCCTGCTCTGCATCGAGGCGACTGCGGTGGAGCCCGACGGGCGCATCACGCACGGCGATCTCGGCCTTTGGGACGATGTGACCGAAGCCGCACTGAAGCCCGTGCTGGCCGCGATCCGCAAGCATTCGCCGGTCCGCATCGCGATGCAGTTGTCGCATGCGGGGCGCAAGGCATCAAGCGACGTGCCCTGGCAGGGCGGTCAGCTCGTGTCCGTCGCCGACGGCGGCTGGCTGCCGCACGGGCCGTCGGCCGTACCGCACAAGGAAGGCGAGACGCCGCCGCTCGCGCTCGACGCCGCGGGCCTGAACCGGATCCGCGATGCGTTCGCGGCTGCCGCGAAGCGTGCCGCGCGGCTCGGCATCGACGCGATCGAAGTGCATGCGGCGCACGGCTACCTGCTGCACCAGTTCCTGTCGCCGCTCGCGAACCGGCGCACCGACGAATACGGCGGCTCGCGCGAAAACCGGATGCGTTTTCCGCTCGAGATCTTCGAGATCGTGCGTGCGGCGTTTCCGGAAGACCGGCCGGTCGGCGTACGCGTGTCCGCGACCGACTGGGTCGAAGGCGGCTGGGAGCTCGACGACACGATCGCGTTTGCGCACGAACTGGAGCGCCGCGGCTGCGACTGGATCGACGTGTCGTCCGGCGGGGTGTCGCCGCTGCAGAAGATTCCGCTGTCGCCCGGCTACCAGGTGCCGTTCGCGCAGGCCGTGAAGCGCGCGGTCGGGATGCCGACGGTGGCGGTCGGCCTGATCAACGAGCCCGCGCATGCAAACCGGCTCATCGAGGCCGGCGATGCCGATTTCGTCGCGATGGCGCGCGCGATGCTGTACGACCCGCGCTGGCCGTGGCACGCGGCGGCCGAGCTCGACGCGCAGGTGACGGCGCCGCCGCAGTACTGGCGCTCGCAGCCGCGCGAGCACAAGGCATTGTTCGGCGACATTGCGTTCGGCCAGCGTTGAAGCGTCAAGCGCGCAATATTGCGCGCGATGTTGAACGAAGCAATATCGAACGTGTAGGATGCGGATGATTCGCCGCATGCCCCGACGCGGCACCGACCGGTGCCGCGTTTTCGTTTGGCGCGCGCCGGGCCGCGATCGCGGCCGTCTTCCATTCATTCGTCTTCACAAGGATTCGTTCGATGAGTTCACGCAGGATCGCGGTGCGCCGCTCGGGTGTACACGGCAAGGGCGTGTTTGCGGTGGCGCCGATCATGGCCGGCGAACGCGTAGTGGAATACAAGGGCGAGCGAATTTCGTGGAAGGAAGCGCTGCGTCGCCATCCGCACGATCCGAGCGAGCCGAACCATACGTTCTACTTCGCACTGGACGAAGGCGGCGTGATCGACGGCAAGATCGACGGCAACAGCGCGCGCTGGATCAACCATTCGTGCGCGCCGAACTGCGAAGCGGAGGAGGTCAAGGGCCGCGTGTATATCCACGCGCTGCGCGACATCGGGCCGGAAGAGGAGCTGTTCTACGACTACGGCCTCGTGATCGACGCGAAGCTGACGAAGAAGCTCAAGCGCGAATACGCATGCCATTGCGGCGCGGCGTCGTGCCGCGGCACGCTGCTCGCGACGTCGGACGACGGCGAGAAGAAGAAAAAGAAGAAGGACAAGAAGGACGGCAAGTCCGAGTCCGGCGCGAAGGACAAGAAAAACAAGAAGTGAAGCCGGCGGCGGCGCATCGTGCGCAGCCGATTCAGCAGACGGCTGTCGCGTTGCGCGGCAGTCCTTCCCGTTTCCTTATCCGTCGGGCGGCCCGGCAACGGTCGCCCGATGCGAATCGCCCGGGGAATCGCTCAATGCGCCGACGCGGTGGCCGGCGTTTCGCTGGCCGGTTTCTCCGTGCGCTGGGCGAGCGGCACCCGCACCACGAAGCGCGAACCGCCTTCCGACGCATCCTCGTACGACACGGTGCCGCCATGCATCGCGATGATGTCGTGCACGATCGCGAGGCCGAGCCCGGCCCCCGTCTCGACGCCGTTGCCGCTTTGCGCGTCGCCGCGGAAGAAGCGCTTGAACAGGTCGGCCTGCTGGTTAGCGGGTACGCCCGGGCCGTTGTCCTCGACGACGATCTCGGCGGCCGGCTGGCCGTCTTCGAGCGCACTGCGCGCGACGTTCACCGTGATCCGCGCGCCGTCCGGCCGCGCGAGCGGCACGTATTTCAGCGCATTGTCGAGCAGGTTCGCGATCACCTCGCGCAGCAGCACGGGGTTGCCGCGCACCATCAGCTTCTCGTCGTCGCCGGGGTCGTCGCTGCGCTGGAAGCCGAGGTCGACATGCGACGCGAGCGCACGCGGCACCCACTCGGCACCCGTTTCGAACGCCATTGCCGCGAGGTCGACGTCGACGAACCGCGCGGCCTGTTCGCCCGGCTCCGCACGCGCGAGCGACAGCAACTGGTTCGACAGCCGCACCGCGCGGTCGGCGGCCGCGCGCAGTTCGCGCACCGCGGCGAAGGTCTGGTGCGGGTCGCGTGCGACGGCCGCCTGCTCCGCATGCAGCTTCACGGCCGTGAGCGGCGTGCGCAACTGGTGCGCGGCATCGGCGATGAACTTGCGCTGCGCGTCGAGCGCGGTCTTCAGGCGGCCGAGCAGCGCATTCATCGCGCTCGTCAGCGGCCGGATCTCCAGCGGTACCTCGGTTTCGTCGACCGGTTCCAGCGACGTGTGCGTCTGCCGGTTCAGCGAATCGGCGAGATGCGTGAGCGGGCCGAGCTGCTGGTTCACGACGCGCCACACGATGCCCCAGCCCGCGAGCAGCAGCAGCAGCAACGGCATCATGATCGCGACGAGGAATTCGGCCGCGATCCGGTAGCGATGCCGCACCGGCTGAGCGACCTCGACGACCATCGGCTTGCCGCCTTCGACATCGTCGACGCGCACCTGCGCGACGCGCACCGCACGGTTGTCGTACTCGGCCTCGAACACGTACGCGTGATGCATGCGGCGCACGTTGATGCCTCGCAGCGGCAGCTTCGGATCGCCGGCGAGTTCCTGTTCGCCGTCGCTGATCCGGTAGATCAGCGCTTCGGCCGGATCGGAGAACATCGCCTGCGCGAGCGGCGGCACCGTGAACGGCGCATCGGGGCCGGCGATCTGGATCTGTTTCGAGATGGCGGTCGCGAGATCGGCGAGCGAGCGGTCGATCACGTGCTGCGTGTATTGCCACGCGAGCCAGTAGGCAATCAGGCCGCTCATCAGCGCGAGCATCGACAGCGGTGCGGCGAGGCGCCGGAGCAGCGAGCGGCGCAGGCTGGTGGTCACAGCCGGATCAGGAGACATTTCGACGGGCAAATGGATAAGCGCCGCTCACGAGGAGCGGCGCGGTCGTGCGCCGGGCGGCGACGCGGAGCAGCGCGCATACGCCGGCGGCACACGGCCGGCCGGGCGCTCGGCCGCTCAGACGCTCGCTGTCTGGCGGATTTCCTGCAGCAGGTAGCCGAAACCGCGCACCGTGACGATTTCGACGCGGCACTGCTCGAGTTTCTTGCGCACGCGGTGCACATAGACTTCGATCGCGGTATCGCCGAGATCGCCGCCGAAATGCGTGAGGTGATCCTGCAACTGGGCCTTGCTGACGACGCGGCCGTGACGCAGCAGCAGCATCTCGAGCACCGCGAATTCGCGCGGTGACAGTTCGAGCGGCTTGTCGTCGTTGAAGATGCGGCGGTCGACGCCCGACAGGCGGACGCCGCCGAGCGACACTTCCGGACGCGGCATGTCGCTGTGCGGGCCGCTGCGGCGCATCACCGCGCGGATGCGCGCTTCGAGCTCGGCCGGCTCGAACGGCTTGAGCATGTAGTCGTCGGCGCCCGAGTTCAGGCCCTGGATCCGGTCGTTCAGCTCGTCGCGTGCGGTCAGCACGATCACGGGTGTGTGGCGGTTGGTCTGGCGGAAGCGCGTGAGCAGCGTCATTCCGTCGATGCCCGGCAGGCCGAGATCGAGGATCACGAGTTCGTGGCGGTTTTGTGCCAGCGCCTGTTCGGCAAAAATGCCGTCATGCACCATGTCGACGGTGAAGCCAGCCTGCTCGAGGCTGCTCTGGATACCGCGTGCGATGGGGCGGTCGTCTTCGATCAGAAGGAGTCGCATGAAGTTCGCTCAAGTACAATGGGTTGGCGGTTCAGGCACGCGGACAGCACGAAGCCGTTTCCACAGGGGCGCCGCATCGCGTGACATCAAGCATGGCGGCCAGCGAACGATTAAATCCAATCATGTCCGATATTTCGATCAACGACCTTGAAGCCGCGATCAATTTCTGGCGCGCCCGCTCGCCGTCGAGCGGCGACGAACTCAAGCTCTGCGAAGAGGCCAGCGCGCTCTCCAAGCCGTATGCGCTGCTGATTGTACAGCGCGAAAGCGCGCTGCAACTGGAAGGTTTGGACCCCAAGGCGCGGAAAGCATACGAGACTTACGTGCGGCTTAAGGATGGCTTGGAAAGCTGAAGGCTTTCGCTGACTACATCCTAGAAAACGTTCAGCGAAATGAAAAGTTGACGCCCGCGCGCCGAAAGACGCGCGGCGGCAGAGGAAGGGCTCAGGCGGCCGGTTGCGCGTGCGCGCCGGCGCGGTCGACGAACAGCGCGAGTTCGATGTCGCGTTCGGTCAGGCCGTCGGCGTCGTGGGTCGACAGCGTGATGTCGACGCGGTTGTACACGTTGAACCATTCAGGATGGTGGTTCATTTCCTGCGCCTTGATCGCGACGCGCGTCATGAAGCCGAACGCTTCGTTGAAATCGGCGAAGCGCAGGCTGCGCTGGATCGCGTCGCGGCCCGGCACGGCCGTCCAGAGCGGCAGGCCTTCGAGCCGGGTCTTGCGTTCTTCTGATGTGAGCTTGTGGATCATCTTGCACCTCTCGTTCGGTAACGGCGCTCGTGCGCGGCTGCGCCGCGCGGCGCAGCCGGCACCGGTCATTGTTTCATAGTTGTGGGACGGCCATCCGGGGACGGCCATCCGGGGACGGGCATCCGGGGACGGGCATCCGGGGACGGGCATCCGGGGACGGCCATCCGGCATCCGGCGCGCGCTGGCGCGTTACGCGTCGGCGTCGTCGGGCCAGCCTTCGCCCGTGCCGCGATGCAGCACGCGGTCGGTATCGAGCACCGCGCCGGCCGCGAATTCGGGCAGCGCCGCGAGCCGGTCGGCCAGCGCGCGGCCGTCGACGTCGGCGAGCGCGAACAGCTGCGCGAAATCGTCGATCACGAAGTAGGTCTTCTGGAACGTGTCGATCCGGTATTTCGTGCGCATCACGCGTTCGAGGTCGAAGCCGAGCCGGTTCGGCGCCGCGCTTTCGAGGCTGTACAGGCTCTCGCCCTTGCTCGACACGATCCCGGCGCCGTAGATCGACAGCCCGTTCGTGCCGCGCGGGTCGCGGATCAGCCCGAATTCAACTGTATACCAGTAGAGGCGAGCGAGCCGCGCAAGCGCCGCTTCGTCGTCGGCGACCGCGAGCGCGGTGCGGCCGTACGCCTGCATGTAATCGGCGAACACCGGGTCGATCAGCAGCGGCACATGGCCGAACAGGTCGTGGAAGCAGTCGGGTTCCTGCAGGTAGTCGAGCTGGTCGGGACGGCGCATCCACCAGGTGACCGGAAAACGCCGGTTCGCGAGATGCCCGAAGAACACGCGGTCTGGCACGAGGCCCGGCACGGCGACGATCTCCCAGCCCGTCGCGGGCTTCAACTGGCGGTTCACGTCCGCGAACGACGGTACGCGATCGGCCGGCAGGTCGATCTTGCCGAGCCCCGCGACGAACGCGTCGCAGGCGCGCCCGCGCAGCAGCGCCGACTGGCGTGCATAGAGCTGCTTCCACACCGCATGGTCGACCTGGCCGTAGCGTTCGAGCGGCTGGTCGATGGTGAAATCTGCGCGGGTTTCGAGGCCCGCGTCGAACTGCTCCTGCAGTTTCGCGGTGACGACGGTGGACATGATCAGGCTCTGCACGCTGTGGTTGGGTACCATGCAAGTGTAGAGCGGCCTGCGCGCGGAATGGGCGCAAAGTTGGCGTTGATTTGCCTCGTGATGCGATAATCTCGCATCAAATCACGAATCAATGCGGAGAATGCTCATGCTGGAACTTGATCACTTCGATCTCGCGCTGCTGGACGTGCTGCAGCGCTTCGGTCGCGCGACGCATCAGCAGCTCGGCGAGGAGGTGCCGCTGTCGCCGTCGCAGATCGGCAGGCGGCTGCAGCGGCTCGAGGCGGCCGGCGTGATCGAAGGCTACCGCGTGATGCTGCGGCCCGAAAAGCTCGGGCTCGGTGTCACCGCGTTCACGAGCCTGAAGCTCAAGCACCACGGCGATTCGATCATCGAGCAGTTCCAGCAGCAGATCGACGTGCTGCCGGAAGTGCTCGAATGCCATGCGGTGGTGGGCGATGCCGACTACCTGCTGCGGATCGTCGCGCCCGACCTGAACGCGCTGTCGCAGTTCGTGATGAAGAAGCTGATGCGCGTGCCGGGCGTCGACAGCGTGCGCTCGAACATCGTGCTGACGACCTTCAAGCGCAACGGCGCGCTGCCGCTCGCCCACCTGGCGCCCGGCGCCGCGTGACGCGGTGGCCAGAGCAAGCCTGCTATCAGCGGGAACCGGCCCCAGGCGGCGCGTGCCGCACCGTCGCCGGCGGGGCCGGATCAGGCCGCTTCGTGCGGCGTGTCGGCGTTCAGCAGGTCGACGTACGCGACCGCGACCAGATCGTCCTGCGACACGCCGAGCTTCGTGAACACGTCGTGCGCTTCGGCTTCGCCGCCGGCTTCGTCGTCGTCGGGGCCGAGCACGACTTCCAGTTCGATGAAGTCGCCGAGGCCGTCGACGCGGTCGAGGTGGATGCGCGTGCGGCCCGCGAGGTACACGTGCCGTTCTTTCGTCACGATCCCGCGCGTGGTCAGCGCGGTCGCGAGCAGCGCGTGCATCGCGTCGGGATTCGTCACGGGGCTGCGCGTGTAGTACGACGCCTTCGGGCCGTCGCGGTCGTCGCGCTGGTAGAAGATCAGTTCGGCCGGCGTGCCGTCCTCGAAGCGGCGCAGCTTCAGCCGGCCGCGCGGCACGTCATAGAAGAAATCCTGCTGGCGGTAGAACAACGGTGCTTCGGCCGCGAGCGTCGCCGCGCGTTCGCGCAGCTGGTCGAATTCGCGGGCGCGGGCTTTGATCTCGATGTTGCGGGCCATGCGGGTCTCCTTCAATCGGGGTCTCGCGGTGTGCGAACGCTCAATCTAGCAAAAAGGCGGGGACGGCGGCGTGACGGCGGGCAGGGGGCGGCGAGATGACGCGTGTTGCGCGCGACGCCGGCGCCCGGCGTGTGGCGGCCGCGCCTTCATCAGCATCGCTCATATCGCCCACTGGGCTTCGATCAGCCGCAGCGCGGCCGCGATCGCCGGCTCGTCGCGCCGCTCGGCGAGCGTCACGAACGTCAGTTCGGTCGGCACCGTCACGCGTTCGACGATCGTCAGCGCGTGCGCGTGCGCTTCGGCCAGCGCGGTCGAGTCGCGCGCGAGCGTCAACCCGATGCCCGATTTGACGAGGTCGAGCATCGACTGCTCCTGGTCGACCTCGGCGACCTTCACGGGCTGCGCGCCGGCTTCCGCAAAGCGCCGCGACAGCAGCCGGTGATGCGCGGACGCCGGCGGCGTCCAGATCCACGGTAGCGCGGCGAGCGCGCGCCAGTCGTGCGCGCGCTGCACGCGCTCCTTCCAGCCGGCCGGCGCGAGCACGCGGTACTGGAAATGCGTGAGCGTGACGGTGTGGAACAGCGTGCCGTCGAGCTGATCGTCCTCGCCCGGCCGGCCGATGTAGTAGCCGACGTCGAGCGCCTGTGCGCGCACCTGTTCGATCACCCAGCCCGACATCCCGTGCCGCAGCGCGGTTTCGATCTGCGGATGGGTCTCGACCAGCGCGCGCAGGAAGCCGCCGAGCCGCAGGAAGCCCGGATCGAGGATCGTGCCGATCCGCAGCCGGCCGCGCACCTCGTGCCGCAGCGCAGCAGCGGCGCGCTGCACGTCGGCGGCCGCGGCGAGCGCGCGTTCCGCGTGCGGCAGCAGCGTCTGGCCGTCGCGCGTGAGCGCGAGCCCGCGCGACGTGCGCGTGAACAGCGTGACGCCGAGCGTTTCCTGCAGATGCTTGATCTGCAGGCTGACGGCCGGCTGCGTCAGGTGCAGTTGCGCGGCGGCGCGCGTCAGGTTGCCTTCGCGCGCGACCGTCGCAAACGCGCGGAGCAGGGTGAGATCCATCGTCGTGATATGAGCGCTGCTTATAACGCAGTTCAGCATAACTCATTGGATCGGCGGCCGGCAGCCGGAGTACGCTTCATCGGTCGTGTCGCCCGGCGCGTTCCGGTGGAATCGGGCGGGGAGTATGGCCGGGCAGGCGGGCGCTGCTGCAGACACCCGCCGTGACGCACTATGCTGGAAATGATGCGCGGCATCGCAGCGCGCGGCGCACAACAACGAGATTTGCATGGGACCGGCGTAAGCGCTAAAGCACGAACTCAGGTCGACCGCCGTGGGGATGGAGTAAGCGCTGAAGCGCTAACTCCATCCAGCCACGCCATGGGATCAGAGTAAGCGCTGAAGCGCTAACTCTGATCGACAGGAGACAAGCAGTGACTACTCAACGCACGCTCGAAGGCGAATTCGACTACGTGATCGTCGGCGCGGGCACCGCGGGTTGCGTGCTCGCGAACCGCCTGACCGAGGATCCCGACATCCACGTGCTGCTGCTCGAAGCGGGCGGCAAGGACGACTATCACTGGATCCATATCCCGGTCGGATATCTGTATTGCATCGGCAACCCGCGCACCGACTGGCTGTACAAGACGCAGCCCGAAGCGGCGCTCAACGGCCGCGCGCTGTCGTATCCGCGCGGCCGCGTGCTCGGCGGCTGCTCGTCGATCAACGGGATGATCTACATGCGCGGCCAGCGCGAGGATTACGACAGCTGGGCGCAGGAAACCGGCGATGCGGGCTGGTCGTGGGACAGCGTGCTGCCGATCTTCAAGCGCAGCGAGGATCACCATGCGGGCGCGAGCGACGCGCACGGCGCGGGCGGCTACTGGCGCGTCGAGAAGCAGCGGCTGCGCTGGGAGATCCTCGAATCGTTCGCGCAGGCCGCGCAGCAGACGGGCATCCCTGCGACCGACGATTTCAACCGCGGCGACAATTCCGGGGTCGGCTATTTCGAGGTGAACCAGAAGCGCGGCGTGCGCTGGAATACGTCGAAGGCGTTCCTGCGGCCCGCGATGGTGCGCCCGAACCTGACCGTGATCACCGGCGCGCAGGCGCAGCGCGTGATCTTCGAAGGGCGGCGCGCGGTCGGCGTCGAGTATCACGGAGGTGGCACCGGTTATGTCGCGCGGGCGCGTGCGGAAGTGCTGCTGACGTCCGGCGCCGTGAATTCGCCGCAACTGCTCGAACTGTCGGGTATAGGCTGTGGCCGGCGGCTGCAGGCGCTCGGCATCGACGTCGTGCAGGATCTGCCGGGCGTCGGCGAAAACCTGCAGGATCACCTGCAATTGCGGATGGCGTTTCGCGTCGAAGGCGTGCGCACGCTCAACACGCTGTCCGCGCACTGGTGGGGCAAGCTGATGATCGGCGCCGAATATGCGTTGCTGCAGCGCGGGCCGATGTCGATGGCGCCGTCGCAGCTCGGCGCGTTCGCGAAATCCGATCCCGAAGATCTCGCACTCACGCACCCCGATCTCGAATACCACGTGCAGCCGCTGTCGCTCGAACGCTTCGGCGAACCGCTGCACAGCTTCAACGCGTTCACGGCGTCCGTCTGCCATCTGCGGCCGACGTCGCGCGGCAGCGTGCATGTCACGAGCGCCGATCCGGGCATCGCGCCCGCGATCGCGCCGAACTATCTGTCGACCGACCACGATCGCCATGTCGCCGCGAACGCGCTGCGCCTCACGCGCCGGATCGCGTCCGCGCCGGCGCTTGCGCGCTATCGTCCCGAGGAAATCCTGCCGGGCACACGGTATCGGACCGAGGCAGAACTGATCGAAGCGGCCGGCGCCGTCGGCACGACGATCTTCCATCCCGTCGGCACCTGCCGGATGGGTCGTGCCGACGATGAGCGCGCGGTGGTCGACAGCCGGCTGCGCGTGCGCGGCATCGCGGGGCTGCGGATCGTCGATGCATCGGTGATGCCGTTCATTACGTCGGGCAACACCAATTCGCCGACGCTGATGATCGCCGAGCGTGCGAGCGACATGATTCGTGCCGATCGCCGCGCGGCGCGCGACGCGACGCCGATGCGAACGGAGGCCACGGTGACGGCCGCATGACGGCACGCTGACACGCGCGACAGCGGGCCGTCATGCGGGCGCCTGCTGATTCGATATGCGAAACAAGCTGCCGTGCCGTTGCAGCGGCCATGCCGGTTGCGGCGGTTCGAACGGCAAGATCCATGCGAGCCGCGCTGTTTTTTTTAATTGCACGCGAGCCGCGCCGTGCGGGCGGTCAACGGTCGATGATGCACGTGTCAAAAAAGCGTGGCGAAAAACCGTGCATGGCCGCATGCGGCATCGCGGCCAGCCCTATAAGTGCAAATCCCGATGATTGCACTGCACCAACGGCGCGACAATGTTGCGCAATGTGCATACGCGTCGGCGCGGGAGACCACCCTCGAGGCGTACCACGGCGCCCGGGGGCAGCCGGCTGATCCGCTGACCTGTTCGCGGCCGCTTGCGCCACGCTTCCCGGTGCTTCGCCTGACTTCGTACGGAAGGGAACATGATTCTCGGCGACACGATTCTGGAAACACGCGGACTGACGAAGGAATTCAGGGGTTTCACCGCCGTGAACGGCGTCAACCTGCGTGTGCGGCGCGGCGCGATTCATGCGCTGATCGGGCCGAACGGCGCGGGCAAGACGACCTGCTTCAACCTCCTCACCAAGTTCCTGACACCGACGGCCGGCCAGATCGTCTTCAACGGGATCGACATCACCGACGAGCGGCCTGCGCAGGTGGCACGGCGCGGCATCATCCGCTCGTTCCAGATCTCGGCCGTGTTCCCGCACCTGACCGCGCTGCAGAACGTGCGCATCGGCCTGCAGCGCGCGCTCGGCACCGAATTTCACTTCTGGCGCAGCGAACGCACGCTGAAGCGGCTCGACGATCGCGCGATGGATCTCCTCACGCAGGTCGGCCTCACCGATTTCGCGCACGTGCCGACCGTCGAACTCGCGTACGGCCGCAAGCGTGCGCTCGAGATCGCGACGACGCTCGCGATGGAGCCCGAACTGATGCTGCTCGACGAGCCCACGCAAGGGATGGGCCACGAGGACGTCGACCGCGTGACCGCGCTGATCAAGAAGGTCGCGAGCGGCCGCACGATCCTGATGGTCGAGCACAACATGAACGTGATCGCGGGCATTTCCGACACGATCACCGTCCTGCAACGCGGCGAGGTGCTGGCCGAAGGCTCGTATGCGGAAGTGTCGAAGAATCCGCTCGTCATCGAGGCCTACATGGGCAGCGCCGATGCGGCGCTCGCGGGGGCGCACGCATGAAGCACAGCGAACGGGAGGAACGCGAATTGAGCGGCGTCGAGAGCGCTACGCCCGCGCTGGAGATCACGGGCCTGGAGGCCTGGTACGGGGAATCCCACATATTGCACGGTGTCGACCTGACGGTGCATCGCGGCGAGGTCGTCACGCTGCTCGGCCGCAACGGCGCGGGCCGCACGACGACGCTGCGCGCGATCATGGGCCTCACGGGGCGCCGCAACGGGTCGATCAAGGTCGCGGGCAACGAGACGATCGGCCTCGCGACGCACCGCATTGCGCATTTCGGCATCGGCTACTGCCCGGAGGAGCGTGGAATCTTCTCGAGCCTGTCGTGCGAGGAGAACCTGATGCTGCCGCCGCCGATCGGGTCGCGCGAGCATGCGATGTCGCTCGACGAGATCTACGCGATGTTCCCGAACCTCGCGTCGCGCCGGCAGAGCCAGGGCACGCGGCTGTCCGGCGGCGAGCAGCAGATGCTCGCGGTCGCGCGGATCCTGCGCACCGGCGCGAACCTGCTGCTGCTCGACGAGATTTCCGAAGGCCTCGCGCCGGTGATCGTGCAGGCGCTCGCGCGGATGATCGTCGCGTTGAAGGCGCGCGGCTACACGATCGTGATGGTCGAACAGAATTTCCGCTTCGCCGCGCCGCTTGCCGACCGCTTCTACGTGATGGAGCACGGCCGCATCGTCGAGCATTTCCGCGCGGCCGAACTGGAAAGCAAGATGCCGACGCTGCACGACCTGCTCGGGGTGTGACGCCGCCCCGTTTCCCTTGCCGCTAGCCGTGGCGGCCCTCGAACAACCACAACGCATCAGAACAACAGGAGACGTCAATGAAAATGAAGACCCTCGCACACGCCTGTCTCGCGCTCGCGACCGCCGCACTCACCGCCGGCGCCGCGCATGCCGCGGATACCGTGAAGATCGGCTTCATCACCGACATGTCGGGGCTTTACGCGGACATCGACGGGCAGGGCGGCCTCGAGGCGATCCGCATGGCGGTCGCCGACTTCGGCGGCAAGGTACTCGGCAAGCCGATCGAGGTCGTCTATGCCGATCACCAGAACAAGGCCGACATCGCCGCATCGAAGGCACGTGAATGGATGGACCGCGGCGGGCTCGACCTGCTGGTCGGCGGCACGAACTCGGCCACCGCGCTGTCGATGAACCAGGTCGCGGCCGAGAAGAAGAAGGTCTACATCAACATCGGCGCGGGCGCCGACACGCTGACCAACGAGCAGTGCACGCCGTACACGGTCCACTACGCGTACGACACGATGGCGCTCGCGAAGGGCACCGGTTCGGCGGTGGTGAAGCAGGGCGGCAAGTCGTGGTTCTTCCTGACCGCCGACTACGCGTTCGGCAAGGCGCTCGAGAAGAACACGTCGGATGTCGTGAAGGCGAACGGCGGCCAGGTGCTCGGCTACGTGCGGCACCCGCTGTCGGCGTCGGACTTCTCGTCGTTCCTGCTGCAGGCGCAGTCGTCGAAGGCGCAGATCCTCGGCCTCGCGAACGCGGGCGGCGACACGATCAACGCGATCAAGGCCGCGAAGGAATTCGGCATCACGAAGACGATGAAGCTCGCCGCGCTGCTGATGTTCATCAACGACGTGCACAGCCTCGGCCTCGAGACGACGCAGGGCCTCGTGCTGACCGACAGCTGGTACTGGAACCGCGATGCGGCATCGCGCCAGTGGGCGCAGCGCTACTTCGGCAAGATGAAGAAGATGCCGTCGAGCCTGCAGGCGGCCGACTATTCGTCGGTGACGACCTACCTGAAGGCCGTGCAGGCAGCCGGCACGACCGACTCCGACAAGGTGATGGCCGAGCTGAAGAAGGCGAAGGTCAACGACTTCTACGCGAAGGGCTATATCCGCGCGGACGGCAGCATGATCCACGACATGTACCTGATGGAGGTGAAGAAGCCGTCCGAATCGAAGGAGCCGTGGGACTACTACAAGGTGCTCGCGACGATTCCGGGCGAACAGGCGTTCACGACCAAGCAGGAAACGCGCTGCGCGATGTGGAAATAAGCGCGACGTAGCGGCGCGCAGGGGCGCGCCGCGCGATGGCGGCTGCAGCGATGTGCCCGCTGCGCCGCCCGCGTGTGCAATGCAGAAAGGTTGCGCACGCAACGAAACTCATTCTGACGGCTAAGTCGATGGAAATCTTTGGCATTCCGTTGCCGGCGATGCTGAGCCAGTTGCTGCTCGGGCTCGTCAACGGCTCGTTCTACGCGATCCTGAGCCTCGGGCTCGCGGTGATCTTCGGGCTGCTCAACGTGATCAACTTCGCGCACGGCGCGCTGTTCATGCTGGGCGCGATGCTCGCGTGGATGGGGCTGTCGTATCTCGGGCTGCCGTACTGGGCGATGCTCGTGCTGGCGCCGCTGGTCGTCGGCGCGTTCGGGATCGCGATCGAGCGCTCGATGCTGCGCTGGCTGTACAAGCTCGATCACCTGTACGGGCTGTTGCTGACGTTCGGCCTGACGCTGGTCGTCGAGGGCGTGTTCCGCTCGATCTACGGCGCGTCGGGCCAGCCGTACGACGTGCCGTCGCAGCTTTCCGGCGCGACCAACCTCGGCTTCATGTTCCTGCCGAACTACCGCGCGTGGGTCGTCGTCGCGTCGCTTGCGGTGTGTCTCGCGACGTGGTTCGTGATCGAGAAGACGCGCCTGGGCGCGTATCTGCGCGCGGGCACCGAGAACCCGAAGCTCGTCGAGGCGTTCGGCGTGAACGTGCCGATGATGATCACGCTCACCTACGGCTTCGGCGTCGCGCTCGCCGCGTTCGCGGGCGTGCTGGCCGCGCCGGTGATCCAGGTGTCGCCGCTGATGGGCCAGCCGATGATCATCACCGTGTTCGCGGTGGTCGTGATCGGCGGGATGGGCTCGATCCTCGGCTCGATCGTCACGGGCCTGATGCTCGGCGTGATCGAGGGTTTCACGCGCGTGTTCTATCCCGAAGCGTCGGCCACCGTCGTGTTCGTGATCATGGCGATCGTGCTGCTGTTCCGCCCGGCGGGCCTCTTCGGCAAGGAAAAATGATGCAGAGAAAAGTGCTCTACGGCGTGCTGCTCGCCGCACTGCTCGTCGCGCCGTTCATCGGCGCGTATCCGGTCTTCGTGATGAAGGTGCTCACGTTCGCGCTGTTCGCGGCCGCGTTCAACCTGCTGATCGGCTATACGGGGCTGCTGTCGTTCGGCCATGCGATGTTCCTCGCGACCGCCGGCTACGCGACCGGCTATTCGATGCAGACGCTCGGTTTCACGCCGGAGCTCGGCGTGCTCGTCGGCACCGTCGCCGCGACGCTGCTCGGGCTCGTCGTCGGGTTGTTCGCGATCCGCCGGCAGGGCATCTACTTCGCGATGATCACGCTCGCGTTCGCGCAGATGGTCTACTTCATCTACCTGCAGGCGCCGTTCACGCACGGCGAGGACGGCCTGCAGGGCGTGCCGCGCGGCCACCTGTTCGGGTTGCTCGACCTGTCGAACGACGTCGCGCTGTACTACGTCGTGCTGGCGGTGGTCGTCGTCGCGTGCGCGTTTATCGTGCGGGTCGTCCATTCGCCGTTCGGGCAGGTGCTCGTCGCGATCAAGGAGAACGAGGCGCGCGCGATCTCGCTCGGCTACGACACCGACCGCTTCAAGCTGCTCGCGTTCATCCTGTCGGCCGGGCTCGCGGGGCTGGCCGGCTCGCTGAAGGTGCTCGTGCTCGGCTTCGAGACGCTCTCCGATGCGCACTGGACGATGTCGGGCCTCGTCGTGCTGATGACGCTCGTCGGCGGGATGGGCACGCTGTTCGGGCCGTTGCTTGGCGCGGCGCTGATCGTCGCTTTGGAAGACCGGCTGGGCGACATCGGCGAATGGCTCGCGTCGACGACGGGCGTCGCGTGGTTCCATTCGCTCGGCGAATCGACGACGATCGTCACCGGGCTGATCTTCATCGCGTGCGTGCTCGCGTTCCGGCGCGGCATCGTCGGCGAGATGGTCGCGCGGATCAAGCCGCTCAGGGCGTCCTGAGCGCATGTCGCGCGCGTCGCGGCACGTTGATGCGAAGCACCATCCGGCGCGCTCCGGAACGGCGTCGCAGCGGGCTCGAGACGGTGCCGCGCGGCAGGCTGGTGCCCCATTTTCGTGCGGCGATGCACCATAGGGGTAAATGCTAAGTTGCCGTGGTGCTTAAGCCTCTTTAAGATTCATTTCAGTTCTGATGCACCGCGAAACGAATTTGCAGGTGGAGAACGAGGAGACAATCGAGGCACAAAGTGCCCGGACCCCAAAGCGCTGTTGGACGGAATCCAACAGCGCTTTTTCATTTGCGTGCACGGATTTCCACCGATGGTGCATCGGCCTGCGCAATTGCCGTATTCCGCGCTTGCGTTCGCACCGCGTCTTTTCCGCGCTTCGCCGTGTCCCCCGTTTTTCCCTTTCCCGCAATCCGGTCGTAGATGGCGCGTTGCGATGCGCAGGCCGTCCGGGCTTACCCGGTTGGCGTGCGCGAAACGCGTCCGTTACACTTGGCTTTCGCCGACCGTGCGGTCGGGAAAATCGGTCGGCAGTTCTCCTACAAGCACAATGCAGAAGAGGGAGTACGGTTGGATGAGCAGCGCAGGACGATGGATCGGGGTAGAAAGGGCGGCTGGCGCCGCTCGTTCGTCATTGGGTGCGCATCGGTACTTCCCGGCCTTTCCGAGCCGTCCTGCGGCCGGTACGCGCGTTCCTGCGCAATTCGCCGGCACGGCGCCTTCGCCGGTCGTTGCGCTCGCACCCGTTTCGGCATGAACCGCCGCTTTTCCGATCTTTCGCCGCCGCCGCGCGTGGCCGGGCCGAGCCCGGCCGGCGCACTTTCCGACGATCGTTGCGCGCGCATCGATCTCGCGCACGCTTCCGCATTTCTTCGCCTTCTTCATCCTGACGACACTGGTGCTGCGCATCGTGACGGTCGAACAAACGTGTCGGCCGCGATGTACGCGCATGCGCCGCGCCGTCGGGATCCTGTCGCGGTGGCGGCGTTTCACGGGAAAACGAGCGTAGGCGCGGCAAGACGAGATAGTTAAATTATTAACTTGTTTGGGAAACGGGAGCCGCCCGAGCGACCCGCGGATTTTTCGAGCAGCGTTTGGAGACAACATAAATGAAGATGAATCGATGGATGGAGGCCGTGCTTGCCGCGGGCCTCGTGTGCGCGGCGGCCACGGCGTCGGCGCAGGTGAAGATCGGCGTGACGCTGTCGGCCACCGGGCCGGCCGCTTCGCTCGGGATTCCGGAAAAGAACACGATCGCGCTGCTGCCGAAGGAAATCGCGGGCAAGAGCGTGCAGTACATCGTGCTCGACGATGCGTCCGACACGAGCCGCGCGGTGCAGAACGTGCGCAAGCTGATCGACGAAGACCACGTCGACGCGATCATCGGTTCGTCCGTCACGCCGAATTCGCTCGCGATGCTCGACCCCGTGTCGCAGGGCAAGACGCCGACGATCTCGCTCGCGGCGAGCGCGCAGATCATCGCGCCGATGGACGCAAAGCGCGCGTGGATGTTCAAGGTGCCGCAGAACGACCAGCTGATGGCCGACGCGATCGCAGGCTACATGGCGAAGCACGGCGTGAAGACGGTCGGCTTCATCGGCTTCGCCGATGCGTACGGCGACAGCTGGTACAAGACGTTCAGCGCGGCGGCCGAGAAGAACGGCCTCAAGATCGTGTCGAACGAGCGCTTCAACCGCACCGATGCATCGGTGATGGGGCAGGTGCTGAAGCTGATGGGCTCGAATCCGGACGCGATGCTGATCGCCGGCTCCGGCACGCCGGCCGCGCTACCGGCCAAGACGCTGAAGGAGCGCGGCTACAAGGGCAAGGTGTACCAGACGCACGGCGTCGCGAACAACGACTTCCTGCGCGTGTGCGGCAAGGATTGCGAAGGCGAGATCCTGCCGGCCGGTCCGGTGCTCGTGACCGACCAGCTCCCGGATTCGAACCCGGTGAAAAAGCCGGCGCTCGGCTACAAGGCTGCATACGAGAAGGCCTATGGTGCGGGCTCGCTGGCGACGTTCGGCGGCCATGCGTGGGATGCGGGGCTGCTGCTGCAGCGCGCGATTCCGGAAGCGCTGAAGAAGGGCCAGCCGGGCAGCGAGGCATTCCGCGAGGCGCTGCGCGCGTCGCTCGAAAGCGTGAAGGACCTGCCGGTGTCGCACGGCGTGATCAACATGACGTCGACTGATCACAACGGCTTCGACACGCGTGCGCGCGTGATGGTGCAGATCGTCGACGGCAAGTGGAAGCTGCAGGCCGAGTAAGCATCACGTGAAACCGGCGTGCGCGGCGCGAACCGCGCCGTGCACGCCGTCGGCAGGGCGCCGGGCCTGACGGGCCGCGCCCGTGCCGCATGGAACCACCGGGGTTCGCCGCGTGGCGCGCTGACGTGCCGATCTTGCCGTCCGTGCAACCGGCCGTTCCCGTCGCCGTTTTTCCGCAGCATTCTCGATACAAGACACGTATGGATCTCTCGATTGCGGCGATCCTCGCGCAAGACGGCATCACGACCGGCGCCATTTATGCATTGCTGTCGCTGGCGCTCGTGCTGGTGTTTTCCGTTACGCGGGTGATCTTCATTCCCCAGGGCGAATTCGTCGCCTACGGTGCGCTGACGCTTGCGGCGTTGCAGGCGCAGAAATTCCCCGCCACCTGCTGGCTGCTGTTCGTGATGGGCATCGCGTGCTTCCTGCTCGAAGTCGGCGGCCTGATCCGGCATCGCGAACGCCGCCATCAGCTCGGCCGCACGCTCGCGACGCTCGGCAGCCGCTACATCCTGCTGCCGCTCGCGGTGTTCGCGATCACGCGCAGTTTTGCCGCGCAGCCGATGCCGATGCTCGCGCAGATCGCGCTGACACTCGCGATCGTCGTGCCGATGGGGCCGTTCGTCTACCGGCTCGTGTACCAGCCGATCGCCGAGGGCACGACGCTGCTGCTGCTGATCGTGTCGGTCGCCGTCCATTTCGCGATGGTCGGCCTCGGGCTCGTGATGTTCGGCGCGGAAGGCTCGCGCACCAACGGATTCTCGGACGCGTCGCTGTCGATCGGCAACATGACGGTGTCGGTGCAGAGCATCCTCGTCGTCGTCACGGCACTCGTGCTGATCGGTGCGCTCTACGTGTACTTCGGCCGCACGATCGCAGGCAAGGCGCTGCGCGCGACGTCGGTGAACCGGCTCGGCGCGCAGCTCGTCGGCATCGGCACGACCGAAGCAGGGCGGCTCGCGTTCACGTTCGCGGCGGGGCTCGGCGTGCTGTCCGGGATCCTCGTTGGCCCGCTGACGACGATCTACTACGACTCGGGCTTCCTGATCGGCCTGAAGGGCTTCGTCGGCGCGATCATCGGCGGGCTTGTCAGCTATCCGCTCGCGGCCGCCGGCTCGCTGCTCGTCGGCGTGCTCGAATCGTATTCGTCGTTCTGGGCGAGCGCATACAAGGAGGTGATCGTGTTCACGTTGATCATTCCGGTGCTGCTGTGGCGCAGCTTCGTGACGCCGCACTCGGAAGAGGAAGAGGAGTGACGCGATGAAGACGATGGTACGCAACAAGACCTTCTGGGGGTTTCTCGTGGTGCTGTTCGCGCTGCCGGTGCTGCCCGGCGCGCTGCAGGTGCCGGAGTACTGGATCACGCTGCTGAACTACATCGGCCTCTATGCGATCGTCGCGATCGGACTCGTGCTGCTGACGGGCGTCGGCGGGATGACGAGCTTCGGGCAGGCCGCGTTCGTCGGCATCGGCGCGTATGCGACCGCGTTCCTGACGACGCGGTACGGCGTATCGCCGTGGCTCGCGCTGATCGTCGGCGTCGTGCTGACGGCGCTCGTCGCGCTCGTGCTCGGCGCGGTCACGATGCGGCTGTCCGGGCACTTCCTGCCGCTCGGCACGATCGCGTGGGGTCTCGCGCTGTTCTACCTGTTCGGCAACCTCGAACTGCTCGGCAAGTACGACGGGATCAACGGGATTCCGGCGCTGAACCTGTTCGGCATCGCCCTCGACAGCGGCCGCAGCCTGTATTTCCTGATCTGGGCCGTCGTGCTGGCCGCGATCGTGTCGGTGCAGAACCTGCTGAACAGCCGGCCGGGCCGTGCGATCCGCGCGCTGCGCGGCGGCGGCGTGATGGCCGAGGCGATGGGCGTGAACACCGCGTGGATGCGCGTTGTGATCTTCGTCTATGCGGCCGTGCTCGCAGCCGTGTCGGGTTTCCTGTACGCGCACCTGCAACGCGCGGTGAACCCGACCCCGTTCGGCCTGAACCACGGGATCGAATTCCTGTTCATGGCCGTGGTCGGCGGCGTGTCGCATGTCTGGGGCGCGGTACTCGGCGCGGCAATCCTCACCGTACTGCAGGACTATTTGCAGACGCTGCTGCCGAAGCTGCTCGGCTCCGAAGGCAACTTCGAGATCATCGTGTTCGGCGTGCTGATGGTGCTGCTGCTGCAGTACGCGCGCCAGGGCGTTTGGCCATTCGTCGCGAGGCTGTTCCCGCGCGGGCCGCGCGCGCATGTGCCCGAGCATGCCGATCCGTTGCCGCAGCGCGCGAAGCCCGCGACCGGCGAGCCGCTGCTTGTCGTCGACAACGCACGCAAGCAGTTCGGCGGGCTCGTGGCCGTCAACGACGTCAGCTTCGACGTGAAAGCAGGGCAGATCATCGGGCTGATCGGCCCGAACGGCGCCGGCAAGTCGACCACGTTCAACCTCGTGACGGGCGTGCTGAAGCCGACAGGCGGTGCGATCACGTTCCGCGGCGAGCGCATCGACGGGCTCACGTCGCGCCAGATCGTCCGGCGCGGCATCGGTCGCACGTTCCAGCACGTGAAGCTGCTGCCGGCGATGACGGTGCTCGAGAACGTCGCGATCGGCGCGCATCTGCGCGGCCATACGGGGGTCTGGCGCAGCGTCGCGCGGCTCAATGCACACGAGGAAGCGCAGTTGCTGGCCGAAGCTGCGCGCCAGATCCGTCGCGTCGGGCTTGAAAAGCACATGTACGACGAAGCAGGCAGCCTCGCGCTCGGCCAGCAGCGGATTCTCGAGATCGCGCGCGCACTGTGCTGCGACCCGACGCTGCTGCTGCTCGACGAGCCGGCCGCCGGGCTGCGTTACCAGGAGAAGCAGCAGCTCGCCGACCTGCTGCGGCGGTTGAAGGCGGAAGGCATGAGTGTGTTGCTCGTGGAGCATGACATGGACTTCGTAATGAACCTCACCGACCGGCTGGTGGTGATGGAATTCGGCACGCGGATCGCGGAAGGTCTGCCGCAGGACGTGCAGCAGGATCCGGCGGTGCTCGAAGCGTATCTGGGCGGGGTGGAGTGATGACGGACACGACGATGCCGATTCTCGACGTGCGCGGGCTGGCAGTCCGGTACGGGAAAGTGGAGGCGCTGCACGGCGCGGCGATCAAGGTTGGTGCCGGGCAGATCGTCAGCGTGATCGGCCCGAATGGGGCAGGCAAATCAACGCTGCTGAACGCGATCATGGGCGCGCTGCCGGTGACCGGGCATGCGTCGGGCGCGGTCGTGTATCGCGGCAACGACGTCGGCGCGTTGCCGGTCGAGCAGCGTGTCGCGCGCGGGATGTGCCTCGTACCGGAAAAGCGCGAGCTGTTCAGCACGATGACGGTCGAGGACAACCTCGTGCTGGGCGCGTATCGGCGCAAGCAGGCCGGTGAATTGAACTTTCTCGACCAGCTCGATCACGTGTTCGCGCTGTTTCCGCGGCTGAAGGAGCGCCGCAAACAGGCGGCCGGCACGCTGTCAGGCGGCGAGCGGCAGATGCTCGCGGTCGGCCGCGCACTGATGGGCAAGCCCGACCTGCTGATGCTCGACGAGCCGAGCCTTGGGCTCGCGCCGCTGATCGTGAAGGAGATCTTTCATATCATCAGTGCGTTGCGCGGTACGGGCGTTGCAACGCTGCTGATCGAGCAGAACGCACGGGCCGCGTTGCAGATCTCCGACTACGGTTATGTGCTGGAGACGGGCGAGTTTGCGCTGGAAGGGCCGGCGGCCGAACTTGCGCAGAATCCGCGCGTGATCGAAACGTACCTCGGGTTGGCGAAGAAGACGGCTTGATAGTCGCGGCGGTTGGCGGGAAACGGACGGCGTGTTTCACGTGAAACACGCCGTTTTTGTTTGTGGGGTTGGAGCAATGTCTCGATGGCCGGTGGTTCGCGGCCAGCGGATAAGTATCCGGGGAATAGTCGGAAGTTCTGTGTGGCGGCGGTGGGTAACGCGTCCACAGAGCGGGTGACGATCCAGTGTCTCGCTCGGGAGTGGGTGGCCGCGTGTTCCACAGGCTGGATTCCTGGTGCATGGATCTCTGCACAGGCTGACGATGTGCCGAATCTCGGGGATAAGTGCCGGACCAACAACAGGGAAGTCGGTGAGGAGGCGGGGGCACAGGATCTGGCGCCAAGGCTGTCGTGCCGGCCACAGGAATCGATGTCGGTCTGTCCTCTGCGGGCTATTTCCCCGCTGCTCTGTTTTTTGCACAGCCACGACGATATGCGTCATCCCGGCCGGGAGCCTTGCTGGAGAAGGCGCGACCCCACGAATTCATTCATCCGCAGTCGAAAAAATGACGAAATGAACGGACCCTACCATTCGGACGGCCTTCGAGTGAAAAGCGAACCCGCTATAATTCGGCCCATACATTTCTCTGATAGGTTCGTGCGCAGCCCTGCGTACGGAATCCACCATGCTTTTTCCCACAGAATTTGACGTCATCGTCGTCGGTGGCGGTCACGCCGGCACGGAAGCGGCGCTGGCGTCCGCCCGAATGGGCGCGAAGACGCTGCTGCTGACCCACAACATCGAAACGCTCGGGCAGATGAGCTGCAATCCGTCGATCGGCGGCATTGGCAAGGGCCATCTGGTCAAGGAAGTCGACGCGCTGGGCGGCGCGATGGCCGCCGCGACGGACGAGAGCGGTATTCAGTTCCGGATCCTCAATTCGTCGAAGGGCCCGGCCGTGCGTGCGACGCGTGCGCAGGCCGACCGCATCCTGTATAAGGCCGCGATCCGCCACCGGCTCGAGAACCAGCCGAACCTGTGGCTGTTCCAGCAGGCCGTCGACGACCTGATGGTCGAAGGCGACCGCGTGGTGGGCGCCGTCACGCAAATCGGCATCCGCTTCCGTGCTCGCGCAGTCGTGCTGACGGCCGGTACGTTCCTCGACGGCAAGATCCACGTCGGCCTGAACAACTACACGGGCGGTCGTGCGGGCGATCCGGCGGCCGTGTCGCTGTCGTCGCGCCTGAAGGAGCTGAAGCTGCCGCAGGGCCGCCTGAAGACCGGTACGCCGCCGCGTATCGACGGCCGAACGATCGACTTCTCGAAGCTGGACGAGCAGCCGGGCGACCTCGATCCGATCCCCGTGTTCTCGTTCCTGGGCCGTGCAGAGCAGCATCCGCAGCAGTTGCCGTGCTGGGTCACGCATACGAACGAGCGCACGCACGACATCATTCGCGGCGGTCTCGACCGTTCGCCTATGTATACAGGCGTGATCGAAGGCGTCGGGCCGCGTTATTGCCCGTCGATCGAGGACAAGATCCACCGGTTTGCATCGAAGGAATCGCACCAGATCTTCCTCGAGCCGGAAGGGCTGACGACCAACGAGTTCTACCCGAACGGAATCTCGACAAGCCTGCCGTTCGACGTCCAGCTCGAGCTCGTGCATTCGATGCGCGGCCTCGAGAACGCGCATATCCTGCGCCCCGGCTACGCGATCGAGTACGACTACTTCGACCCGCGCGCGCTGAAGGCATCGCTCGAGACGAAGGCGATCAACGGGCTGTTCTTTGCGGGCCAGATCAACGGCACGACCGGCTATGAAGAAGCGGCCGCGCAAGGCCTGCTGGCCGGCCTCAATGCGGGCCGCTACGTGCAGGAGAAGGACGCATGGTGCCCACGCCGCGACCAGGCATACCTTGGCGTGCTCGTCGATGATCTCGTGACGCGCGGTGTGGCCGAGCCGTACCGGATGTTCACGAGTCGCGCCGAATATCGCTTGAGCCTGCGTGAAGACAACGCCGATATGCGCTTGACCGAGATCGGCCGCGAACTGGGCCTCGTCGACGACGTGCGTTGGGACGCATTCAGCCGGAAACGCGACGCTGTTTCACGTGAAACCGAACGCCTGAAGTCGACGTGGGTCACGCCGAAGACGCTGCCGCCGGAAGAGGCGACCGCGCTGCTCGGCAAGGCGATCGATCACGAATACAGCCTCGCCGAGCTGCTGCGCCGTCCGGGCGTCAGCTACGACGGCGTGTGCGGCCTGAAGGGCGGCGAATGCGGCCCGGCCGAGCCGTTGACCGATGATTCGGTGCTGCTCGAACAGATCAAGGAGCAGGTCGAGATCGGCATCAAGTATCAAGGTTATATCGAGCGCCAGGCATCCGAGATCGAACGTAACGACGCGAACGAGAACACGCGTCTGCCGGACGGTATCGATTACCGCGAAGTTCGTGGCCTGTCGTTCGAGGTGAGCCAGAAGCTCAACGAGTTCCGGCCGGAAACGATCGGGCAGGCGTCGCGCATTTCGGGCGTCACGCCGGCGGCGATCTCGCTGCTGATGGTGCACCTGAAGCGCCGCGGCCTGGGCCGCCGTAATGGCACTGCCGCTGAGGCAACGGAGCAGGGGGTCGGCGCCGTCCCGACGCAACAATGACGGCGCGTCGCGCGCCGGCGGTTAATCGGGATGTACTGGAAGGGATGCTCGTCGACGGCACGACGGCGCTCGACCTCACACTGACGGATGCACAACGCAACCAGTTGCTCGACTATGTCGCGCTGCTCGGCAAGTGGAACGCGGTCTACAACCTGACCGCGATCCGCGACCCGAAGCAGATGCTGATCCAGCACATCCTCGATTCACTTTCGATCGTCCCGCATCTGCGTGGCCGTGCGTCGGCCCGCGTGCTCGACGTCGGCTCGGGCGGCGGGTTGCCCGGGATCGTGCTGGCGATCGTCGAGCCGGACTGGCAGGTCACACTGAACGATATCGTGCAGAAGAAGTCGGCATTCCAGACGCAGATGCGCGCGGAGCTGAAGCTCGCGAACCTGTCGGTGGTCACCGGGCGAGTCGAATCGCTGCAGCCGGGCGTCGAAGTGCCGGAAAAATTCGACATGATCGTATCCCGCGCCTTCGCTGATCTGTCCGACTTCGTTAAACTTGCTCGACATCTGGTTGCGCCGGGCGGATCGATCTGGGCAATGAAGGGCGTACACCCGGACGACGAGATTGCACGGTTGCCGGAAGGCAGCCGTGTGAAGCAGACGATGCGGCTGACGGTGCCGATGCTCGATGCTGAGCGGCATCTGATCGAAGTGGCTGTCGACGAAGCGAAATGAAGGCGCGCGGTACGCGCCGTTTGTTTGAAGGTAAAGGGAACACACCAACGATGGCAAAGATCTTCTGCGTTGCGAACCAGAAGGGGGGCGTCGGCAAGACGACGACATCGGTCAATCTCGCCGCAAGCCTTGCAGCGCAGGAGCAACGAGTCCTGCTGATCGATCTCGACCCGCAGGGCAACGCGACGATGGGCAGCGGGATCGACAAGGCCGCGTGCGAATCGACCGTGTACGAAGTGCTGGTCGACGGCGTGTCGGTGACCGATGCGCGCGTGCGTCCGGAAGGCGTCACCTACGACGTGCTGCCCGCGAACCGCGAGCTGTCCGGTGCCGAGATCGAACTGATCAGCATCGACAATCGCGAGCGCCGGCTGAAGGTCGCGCTCGAGCACGTGGCCGACGACTACGACTTCGTGTTGATCGATTGCCCGCCGACGCTGTCGCTGCTGACGCTGAACGGGCTGTGCGCGGCGCATGGCGTCGTGATCCCGATGCAGTGCGAATACTTCGCGCTGGAAGGGTTGTCGGACCTCGTCAATACGATCAAGCAGGTTCACGCAAACATGAACCGCGACCTGAAGATCATCGGCTTGCTGCGCGTGATGTTCGATCCGCGCATCACGCTGCAGCAGCAAGTCTCCGATCAACTGAAAGCGCACTTCGGCGACAAGGTGTTCGACGCGGTGATTCCGCGCAACGTGCGCCTGGCGGAAGCGCCGAGTTACGGGCTGCCGGGCGTCGTGTTCGACCGCAACTCGCGTGGCGCGCAGGCGTATATCCAGTTCGGTGCCGAGATGATCGAACGCGTTCGCGCGTTCGAGGTGTCGTGATCCGGACATGAGCGAAGCGAGGAAGAAAGACATGAACGCGGTACCAAAGAAGAAGGGCTTGGGACGTGGCCTCGAAGCGCTGCTCGGCGGCAGCGCCGATATCACCGAAGCGGTGAAGATCGAAGGCGCACCGAACACGCTCGCGCTCGGCAAGCTGCAGGCCGGCAAGTACCAGCCGCGGACGCGAATGGACGAAGGCAGCCTGCAGGAGCTCGCGGCAAGCATTCGCGCGCAGGGGGTGATGCAGCCGATCCTGGTGCGGCCCATTTCATCAGACAAATACGAGATCATCGCGGGCGAGCGGCGTTTCCGCGCGGCGCGCCTGGCAGGCCTCGACGAAGTGCCGGTGCTCGTGAAGGATGTGTCCGATCAGGCCGCCGCGGCGATGGCGCTGATCGAGAACATCCAGCGCGAGGATCTGAACCCGCTTGAAGAGGCGCACGGCATCCAGCGCCTGCTCGACGAGTTCGGTTTCACGCATGAACAGGCGGCCGAATCGGTCGGCCGTTCGCGCAGCGCGGTGTCGAACCTGCTGCGCCTGCTGAACCTCGCCTCGCCGGTGCAGACGATGCTGCTGGCCGGCGATCTCGACATGGGGCACGCGCGTGCGCTGCTCGCCGTCGATGCGGCAACGCAGATCACGCTCGCCCACCAGGTCGTCAACAAGCGCATGTCGGTGCGCGAAACCGAGAAGCTCGTCGCACATACGACGAAGGAAGCGCCGGCCGTGAAGGCGCGCGCGAAGGACGACGGCGGCCGCGACACGCGCCGTCTCGAGGAGGAGTTGTCTGACCTGCTCGCGTCGACGGTGAAGATCAAGCTCGGCCGCCGCGGTCGAGGGCAGGTGCTGATCGACTTCGGCAACCTCGATGCACTCGAGGGCATTCTCGCGCGGCTGCGCGGCAACGTAGCGACCGAAGAGTAACGCGTTGACGATGAAGGAGACGGGCGCACCGGCGCCGCACCGGTGGCTCGGATGGCTTGTGCAGGAGCCCGTGTTATCGGTGCTCGTGCTTGGCCTGCTCGTGCTGCAATGGGTGCGTCCGCAACCATTTTCCGTGCTCGCCGGTCGAGTCGACTGGCAGACGGTCGCGACGCTCGCGGGCCTGCTGATGCTGACCAAGGCGCTCGAGTTGTCCGGCTGCCTGATGTGGCTCGCGCACCGCATCGTGCATCACGTGCATTCCGAGCGCGGGCTCGCGATGTTGCTCGTCGTGTTCGCGGCAGCGCTGTCGATGTGGCTGACCAACGACGTCGCGCTGTTCGTCGTCGTGCCGTTAATGGTGTCGCTGCGTGCGCTGACGCCGCTGCCGTTCCGGCGGCTCGTGATCGTCGTCGCGCTGGCCGTCAATGCGGGGTCCGTCGCGACGCCGCTCGGCAATCCCCAGAATCTTTTCCTGTGGCAATTGAGCGGCATGTCGTTCGGCCGCTTCGTGGTCACGCTCGGGCCGCTCGCGATCGCGCTGATGGCGCTGCTGCTCGCGCTGACCGCATGCGCGTTTCGCGCGAAACCGCTCGACCTGTCCGGCGACGTCGTCGCATTGCCCGTGCAGCGCATGCACGCGCTGATTGCAGCGGTGCTGTTCGCGGCATTCGTGCTGCTCGCCGATGCGCACCATCCGCTGCCGGGTCTGGTTGCGGTCGCGATCATGCTGTTCGCCGTAAAACGTGACGCAGTCCTGAAGATCGACTGGCTGCTGCTGCTGATCTTCGTGCTGATGTTCGTGGTGCTGCGCAGCGCGGCTGCGCTGCCCGTCGTGCACGACGCGATTGCGCATGCGCGCCTCGATTCGCCGCTGCGCGTATTTGCGGCCGGCGCCGTCCTGTCGCAGGGGATCAGCAACGTGCCGGCCGCGATCCTGCTATCGGAATTCACGCACGACTGGCGCGCGCTCGCGTTCGGCGTATCGGTCGGCGGCTTCGGTTTCGCGATCGGTTCGCTCGCGAACCTGATCGCGGTGCGTCTCGCGAAGGAGCCGCGCATGTGGCTGCCGTTCCACCTGGTCTCGATTCCGTTCGCGCTCGTGAGCGCGGCACTCGGCGCGTGGCTGCTCGTGCGCGGTTGAGCGTTGCGGCACAGGTGTGCGGTTCGAGAGGCGGGGAGGGCGCACAGCGTTCGCGATGGTTGCGAGGCTGTTGATAAGTGCGGCGATTCACAGTCGATCGTCTGTGGTGGCGCGACAACTGGCTGGATGGTTCGATGCACCGGCATCCGATCGAATTGCGTGTATCGGGTGCGGCTGACTGGCCACAGTGTTTTGCTTGTCCCGGGATGTCGCGCCGAGTCGTTCCGGGCAGTTGCATCACAGCGGATTTTCGGCGGCGATCGTGCCGTTTCGTTCGATCCCGCGTCGGGCATCGCTTCCACGCCATCCACCGTCACCGGACATTTTTCGAGCAAGAAATACCGGTGCAAAAATCCGACCTTACAACTGTCATCGTACGTCGTCGAATCGCGTGTTTTTCACATGATGAGGCGTCGTTTTATGCAGGTTTTTGTCGCGTCTAAAGCCTTGAATCACTTGCAACTATCGCTTACAATCGCCCGGATTTGTTAGCTAGGCACCCCTGAAAGCTTTCGGAAAGCTTGGGGCCGGATTCAAGGATTTTGCGGAAGATTGCGATGGCGGGTCAGGCGCCGGACGACAGGCACGATGATCAGCGCACGCAACGCACCGCTTCGGCGGCCGGCGAGCGGCGCGAATCCGACGATGACTGGGATGCCGAGCAACAAGATAACAATATCGTTCCGCTCACACGGGCAGAAGCCGAGAGGCTGTTCGGTCCGGACGTGAGCAAGCCCTCGCGCGTGACCCCCTCCAAGGTGGTGTTCGCGCAAGTGGTCTTGTCCCTGGTTGCAACGCTGGCGTGGTGGCTGTTTTCGAAGTCGCCGGGCGCCGCTGCGCAATCCGCGTTTCTGGGTGGAGCGATCGGCTGGGTACCAAGTGCGCTGTTCGTGGCACGACTGAAGGCAGGTGGTTCGGCCACCGTGATGAGCTGGGTGATGGGCGAAGCCCTGAAGCTCGGCTTGACGATCGGGATGTTCGCAGCAGTGGCGTTCGGCTGGTCCGGCGTGCACTGGGTGCCGTTCCTCGTCACGTACCTCGTCGTGCTGAAGACGTACTGGATCGCGCTGGCCTGGCGGTAAGCAACAAGCAGCGTGCGGTTTCGACAACGAACCGCACCGGCCCGTTCCCGCAATAGCGTGTTGCGGAACAGGCAAAACGATTTTCGACAATTTGGGTGGCATTAACGATATGGCAGCTAGCGAAGGCACGCGCGGTCCGGATCCGTCCGAGTACATTGCGCACCACTTGCAGAATTTCTCCACCTCGCATCAGACGTCGATTTTCGACATCCACGTCTGGAATCTCGACACGCTGTTCTGGTCGATCGTATGCGGCATCGTGACGATCCTCCTGCTGCGTCTGGCCGCCCGCAAGGCGACGTCGGGCGTGCCGGGCCGTTTCCAGTGCGCGATCGAGATGCTCGTCGAAATGGTCGAAGACCAGTCGAAGGCCATCGTCCACGGCAATCGCACCTTCATCGCTCCGCTCGCCCTCACGGTGTTCGTGTGGGTCGCGCTGATGAACTCGCTCGACTTCCTCCCGGTCGACCTGCCGGGCCGCGTCATCGGCCTGCTCGGTCTGTCGGACGTGATTTCCCACCATCGCATCGTCCCGACGGCCGACCTGAACGGCACGCTCGGCATCGCGCTCGGCGTGTTCGTCCTGATGATCTACTACAGCATCAAGATCAAGGGCGCGGGCGGCTTTGTGCATGAGCTGCTGTCGGCCCCGTTTGGTGCCCACCCGCTGCTGTGGATCCCGAACCTCGCGCTCAACATCGTCGAATATCTCGCGAAGACCGTCTCTCTCGGTATGCGGCTGTTCGGCAACATGTACGCGGGTGAGCTGTTGTTCCTGTTGATCGCCCTGCTCGGCAGCATGTGGAGCTTCGGTGGCGACGCAACGTTCCTCGGCTTCGTTGGTCACGTGATCGCGGGTAGCGTCTGGGCAATCTTCCACATCCTGATTGTTCTGTTGCAGGCATTCATTTTCATGATGCTGACGCTGGTGTATCTCGGCCAGGCGCACGACACGCACTAAGCGCGGCGTGCAACAAAGAGTCTTCGTTTTAGTTTTTTAAATCTCAGTTCCAAGTCTTTTCACAAAGGAGTGATCATGCAAGCTTACATCGCCAACATCCAGGGTCTGACCGCCATCGGTATCGGCATCATCATCGGCCTGGGTGCAATCGGCGCCTGTATTGGTATCGCGCTGATGGGTGGCAAGTACATCGAAGCCTGCGCACGTCAGCCGGAACTCATCAACCCGCTGCAAACGAAGATGTTCCTGCTGGCTGGTCTGATCGACGCTGCATTCCTGATCGGCGTTGGTGTCGCAATGCTGTTCGCGTTCGCGAACCCGCTCCTGTCGAAGCTCGTCGCAGGCTAAGGTTCCTCGGAAATATGCGTCCGGCGCAAGCCGGCGCAGGGCGGAACGGAGACTTGGGGCGCTGATCGAATGCAACTCGATGAGCGCCTTACCGTTTCATTTTTCCGGAATAGCAGATAAGGAAACACCGTGAATCTCAACGCAACTCTGTTTGCGCAAATGGTCGTGTTCCTGGTCCTCGCGTGGTTCACGATGAAGTTCGTGTGGCCGCCGTTGATCAACGCCCTCGACGAACGTTCGAAGAAGATCGCCGACGGCCTCGCCGCCGCGGAGAAGGGCAAGGCGGAACTCGACGCAGCGCACAAGCGCGTGGACCAGGAACTCGCGCAGGCCCGCAACGACGGCCAGCAGCGCATCGCCGACGCTGAAAAGCGTGCACAGGCGGTCGCCGAGGAAATCAAGGCCAACGCCCAGGCTGAAGCCGCCCGCATCGTCGCCCAGGCGAAGGCGGAAGCAGAACAGCAAATCGTGAAGGCGCGCGAAGCGCTGCGTGGCGAAGTCGCCTCGCTGGCCGTGAAGGGCGCCGAGCAGATCCTGAAGCGCGAAGTCGATCAAACGGCCCACGCCCAACTGCTGAATCAACTGAAAGCCGAGCTCTGATCATGGCCGAACTTGCAACCATCGCCCGCCCTTACGCAGAAGCGCTGTTCCGCGTGGCCGAGGGCGGTGACATCGCCGCCTGGTCCACGCTCGTGCAAGAGCTGGCCCAGGTTGCGCATCTGCCGGAAGTGCTGTCGGTCGCGTCGAGCCCGAAGGTGACGCGCACGCAAGTAGCCGAGCTGCTGCTTGCTGCGGTGAAGTCGCCGCTCGCGGCCGGCGCCGAAGCGAAGAACCTCGTGCAGATGCTGGTCGACAATCATCGCATCGCGCTGCTGCCGGAAATTGCCGAGCAGTTCGAGGCGCTCAAGAACGAACGTGAAGGTGCTGCCGACGCCGAGATCGTGAGCGCGTTCCCGCTGAACGGCGCGGATCTCGAAAGTCTCGTCTCGGGCCTCGAACGCAAGTTCAAGCGCAAGCTGAAACCGACGGTCGAAGTCGATTCGTCGCTGATCGGCGGCGTGCGCGTGACGGTCGGCGACGAAGTGCTCGACACCTCGGTTCGCGCGCGCCTCGCATCGATGCAGGCTGCCTTGACCGCCTGAGCGCCACGCCGGCACGCAACAGAATTGACTATCAGGAGCGAATAATGCAACTCAATCCCTCTGAGATCAGCGAGCTGATCAAGAGCCGGATCCAGGGCCTTGAAGCGAGCGCAGACGTTCGCAACCAGGGCACCGTGATCTCCGTGACCGACGGTATCGTGCGTATCCACGGCCTGTCGGACGTGATGCAGGGCGAAATGCTCGAGTTTCCGGGCAACACGTTCGGCCTCGCGCTGAACCTCGAGCGCGACTCGGTCGGCGCGGTGATTCTCGGCGAATACGAACACATCTCGGAAGGCGACGTCGTCAAGACGACGGGTCGCATTCTGGAAGTCCCGGTCGGCCCGGAACTCGTCGGCCGTGTGGTCGATGCGCTCGGCAACCCGATCGACGGCAAGGGCCCGGTCAACGCGAAGCTGACCGACGCGATCGAAAAGATCGCCCCGGGCGTGATCTGGCGTAAGTCGGTGTCGCAGCCGGTGCAGACGGGCATCAAGTCGATCGACGCGATGGTGCCGATCGGCCGTGGCCAGCGTGAGCTGATCATCGGCGACCGTCAGTGCGGCAAGACCGCGGTGGCGCTCGACGCGATCATCAACCAGAAGGGCAAGGACCTGATCTGTATCTACGTCGCGATCGGCCAGAAGGCTTCGTCGATCATGAACGTGGTTCGCAAGCTCGAAGAAACGGGCGCGATGGAATACACGATCGTCGTCGCCGCCACGGCATCGGATTCCGCAGCAATGCAGTATCTGGCACCGTACGCCGGCTGCACGATGGGCGAATACTTCCGCGACCGCGGCCAGGACGCGCTGATCATTTATGACGACTTGACCAAGCAGGCTTGGGCATACCGTCAGATCTCGCTGCTGCTGCGCCGCCCGCCGGGCCGTGAAGCGTACCCGGGCGACGTGTTCTATCTGCACTCGCGTCTGCTGGAGCGTGCGGCTCGCGTGTCGGAAGAGTACGTCGAGAAGTTCACGAACGGCGAAGTGAAGGGCAAGAGCGGTTCGCTGACGGCACTGCCGGTCATCGAAACGCAGGCAGGCGACGTGACCGCGTTCGTTCCGACGAACGTGATCTCGATTACCGACGGCCAGATCTTCCTGGAAACCGACCTGTTCAACGCAGGCATCCGCCCGGCAATCAACGCCGGCGTGTCGGTGTCGCGAGTCGGTGGCGCCGCTCAGACGAAGGTCGTGAAGAAGCTGTCGGGCGGTATCCGTACCGACCTCGCGCAGTACCGTGAACTGGCGGCATTCGCGCAGTTCGCATCGGACCTCGACGAAGCGACCCGCAAGCAGCTCGAGCGCGGCCGCCGCGTGACGGAACTGCTGAAGCAGCCGCAGTACCAGCCGCTGCAGGTGTGGGAACTGGCCGTGTCGCTGTACGCCGCGAACAACGGCTACCTCGACGACCTCGACGTGAAGCAAGTGCTGCCGTTCGAGAAGGGCCTGCGCGAAAGCCTGAAGACCAGCAACGCTGACCTCATCAAGCGCATCGAAGACACCAAGGATCTCTCGAAGGACGACGAAGGCGCACTGCGCTCGGCGATCGAATCCTTCAAGAAGTCCGGTGCCTATTGATCCGCGAGTGACACACTGAGGCCGCGCGGGTGCTGACGCGCTCGCGCCGCTTCGGTCAAGGAGCAAGCTATGGCTGGAATGAAGGAAATTCGCGGCAAGATCAAGAGCGTGCAGAACACGCGCAAGATCACGAAGGCGATGGAGATGGTGGCCGCATCGAAGATGCGCCGCGCGCAGGAACGCATGCGCGCTGCTCGTCCGTACGCGGACAAGGTCCGTGCCATCGCCGCGCACATGAGCCGTGCGAACCCGGAGTACCGCCACCCGTTCATGGTGGCGAACGACGGCACGAACACGGCCGGCATCATCCTCGTCACGACGGACAAGGGTCTGTGCGGTGGTCTGAACACCAACGTGCTGCGTGCGACGGTGCAGAAGTTCAAGGAGCTGGAAGAGAAGGGCCAGAAGGTCGAAGCCACCGCGATCGGCAGCAAGGGCCTCGGGTTCCTGAACCGCTTCGGCGCGAAGGTGATGTCGCAGGTCGTGCACCTCGGCGACACCCCGCATCTGGACAAGCTGATCGGCGCGGTGAAGACGCAGCTCGACCTGTACTCGGAAGGCAAGCTGTCGGCGGTTTATATCGCTTACACGCGCTTCGTCAACACGATGAAGCAGGAAGCCGTGATCGAGCAGCTGCTGCCGCTGTCGTCGGAACACTTCGAGGCCGATGACGGTACGCCGGCCACGTCGTGGGACTACATCTACGAGCCGGACGCGCAGGCAGTCGTCGACGAACTGCTCGTGCGTTACGTCGAGGCGCTGGTGTACCAGGCCGTCGCGGAGAACATGGCGTCCGAGCAATCGGCGCGGATGGTCGCGATGAAGGCCGCGTCCGACAACGCGAAGACGGTGATCAGCGAACTGCAGCTCGTGTACAACAAGAGCCGTCAGGCCGCGATTACGAAAGAACTGTCGGAGATCGTCGGCGGCGCAGCCGCTGTTTAAGCGCGCGCCCGGACGACAACTGCGCCTTTGCGCGAGTAAAGAATCAGGTATTTAAAGGAAAAGCGATGAGTACTGCTGCTTTGGTAGAAGGCAAGATCGTACAGTGCATCGGCGCCGTTATCGACGTGGAATTCCCGCGCGACAGCATGCCGAAGATCTACGACGCGCTTATTCTCGATGGCTCGGAACTGACGCTCGAAGTCCAGCAGCAGCTGGGCGACGGCGTGGTCCGCACCATTTGTCTGGGTGCATCCGACGGCCTGCGCCGCGGTCTGACCGTGAAGAACACGGCAAATCCGATCTCGGTGCCGGTCGGCAAGCCGACCCTCGGCCGGATCATGGACGTGCTCGGCCGTCCGATCGACGAGGCTGGCCCGATCGTGAGCGAACATACGCGCTCGATCCACCAGAAGGCTCCGGCGTTCGACGAACTGTCGCCGTCGACCGAACTGCTCGAAACGGGTATCAAGGTCATCGACCTGATCTGCCCGTTCGCAAAGGGCGGCAAGGTTGGCCTGTTCGGTGGTGCTGGCGTGGGCAAGACCGTCAACATGATGGAGCTCATCAACAACATCGCGAAGGAACACGGCGGTTACTCCGTGTTCGCGGGCGTGGGCGAGCGTACCCGTGAAGGGAACGACTTCTACCACGAAATGAAGGACTCGAACGTTCTCGACAAGGTCGCGCTGGTGTACGGCCAGATGAACGAGCCGCCGGGCAACCGTCTGCGCGTCGCGCTGACCGGCCTGACGATGGCCGAGCACTTCCGTGACGAAGGCCTCGACGTGCTGTTCTTCGTCGACAACATCTACCGTTTCACGCTGGCCGGTACCGAAGTGTCGGCACTGCTCGGCCGTATGCCGTCGGCAGTGGGCTATCAGCCGACGCTGGCTGAAGAAATGGGCAAGCTGCAAGAGCGCATCACGTCGACCAAGAAGGGCTCGATCACGTCGGTCCAGGCCGTGTACGTCCCCGCGGACGACTTGACCGACCCGTCGCCGGCTACGACCTTCGGCCACCTTGACGCAACCGTCGTTCTGTCGCGTGACATCGCTTCGCTGGGTATCTACCCGGCGGTCGACCCGCTCGACTCGACGTCGCGCCAGATCGACCCGAACGTGATCGGTGAAGAGCACTACTCGATCACCCGTCGCGTTCAGCAGACGCTGCAGCGCTACAAGGAACTGCGCGACATCATCGCGATTCTGGGCATGGACGAACTGTCGCCGGAAGACAAGCTGTCGGTCGCGCGCGCACGTAAGATCCAGCGTTTCCTGTCGCAGCCGTTCCACGTCGCTGAAGTGTTCACGGGCTCGCCGGGCAAGTACGTGCCGCTGAAGGAAACGATCCGCGGCTTCAAGATGATCGTCGACGGCGAGTGCGACCACCTGCCGGAACAGGCGTTCTACATGGTCGGCACGATCGACGAAGCCTTCGAAAAGGCCAAGAAGATCCAGTAAAGGTCTGAGTGGCAGCAAGCTGGTGCGATCCGGCCACGGTGCAGTGAATCGCTGTTGTCGATTTGCTTCACGGCCGGTCGCGCCGACCGCAACACGCTCAACCGCCGTGCATGGGACGGGAGTAAGCGCTGAAGCGCTAACTCCCGTCGACAGGAGTCGATATGGCAACCATCAAAGTAGACGTCGTCAGCGCGGAAGAGCAGATCTTCTCGGGCGAGGCGAAATTCGTCGCGCTGCCGGGCGAAACGGGTGAGCTGGGTATTCTGCCGGGCCACACGCCGCTGATCACGCGGATTCGTCCGGGTGCGGTGCGCATCGAAGTCGAGGGCGGCAACGACGAATTCGTGTTCGTCGCAGGCGGCATTCTCGAAGTGCAGCCGGGCGCCGTGACGGTGCTCGCCGATACCGCGATCCGCGGCAAGGACCTCGACGCGGCGAAAGCCGAGGAAGCGCGCAAGCGTGCCGAGGAAACGCTGCAGAACGCGAAGTCGGATCTCGACCTCGCGAAGGCGCAATCCGAGCTCGCGACCGCGATGGCGCAGCTCGAGGCGATCCAGCGTCTGGCGAAGATTCGCAGCCGGCACTGAGCCGCGCCGCGTATCCCGCGAAAGAAAGCAGCCTTCGGGCTGCTTTTTTTTCGCCTGTCCTTTGCGTGCCGCGGTGTTTCGTCCGGTCGTGCTATTTCATCCGTCCGCCGCGAATTGATGTCAGAGTGTCGTCAGCGGAGCGCGTCATCATCCGCAGTCAGGCCGCCCGTCGCGAGTGTGGCGACGGAGGCGGGCGCAGCAAGCGCACGCGGGCCGATCGGACAAAAAAGACGGAGACATTCATGGCAGCAGACCTTGGCGTGGGGGCGCTGATCGCGCCCGAAAACGGAGTGTCGTACGTGCGCGGCGCGACCGACGTGCCGCTATCCGAAGCGACGATCGGCCGGTTCCTGCGCGATACCGCCGGCCGCTTCCCCGAACGTCCGGCGGTCGTGCTCCGCGAGCAGCAGGTGCGCTGGACCTGGCGCGAATTCGCAGACGAGGTCGACGTGCTCGCGGCCGGCCTCGCCACGCTCGGGATCGTGAAGGGCGACCGCGTCGGCATCTGGTCGCCGAACCGCAGCGAATGGCTGCTCACGCAGTTCGCGACCGCGCGTATCGGCGCGGTGCTCGTCAACATCAACCCGGCCTACCGGCTGTCGGAACTCGAATACGCGCTGAACAAGGTCGGCTGCAAGGCCGTGATCGCGGCCGAGCGCTTCAAGTCGTCGGCGTATGTCGAGATGCTGCAGACCATCGCGCCGGAGCTCGCGACCGCGACGCCGGGCAACTTGCAGGCGGCGCGCGTGCCGAGCCTGCGCACGGTCGTGTCGATGGGCGACGTCGTGCCGGCCGGCATGTTCCGCTTCGCGGACGTGATGACGCGCGGCCGCCAGGCCGTCGACCCCGCGCTGCTCGATGCGATCGGCGCGACGCTCGAGTCCACCGACGCGATCAACATCCAGTTCACGAGCGGCACGACGGGCAGCCCGAAGGGCGCGACGCTCACGCATCGCAACGTCGTCAACAACGCGCGCTCGATCGCGATGGCGATGCGCTTCACCGAGCAGGATGCGCTTTGCATCCCCGTGCCGCTGTACCACTGCTTCGGGATGGTGCTCGCGGTACTCGCGTGCGTATCGAAGGGCGCGGCGATGGTGTTCCCGGGCGAAGCATTCGACCCGGTCGCGACGCTCGCGGCCGTGGCCGACGAACGCTGCACCGCGCTGCACGGCGTGCCGACGATGTTCATCGCGGAGCTCGATCATCCCGAGTTCCCGACATTCGACCTGTCGACGCTGCGCACGGGGATCATGGCCGGCTCGCCGTGTCCGATCGAGACGATGAAGCGCGTCGTATCGCAGATGCACCTGTCGGAGATCACGATCGCATACGGGATGACGGAGACGAGCCCCGTGTCGTTCCAGAGCTCGACCGACGATCCGCTCGAGAAACGCACGACGACGGTCGGGCGCATCCAGCCGCATCTCGAAGTGAAGATCGTCGATCCGAGCGGCGACATCGTGCCGGTCGGCACGACGGGCGAGCTGTGCACGAAGGGCTACTCGGTGATGCTCGGCTACTGGGACGACGACACGAAGACGCGCGAGGTGCTGGTCGACGGCTGGATGCATACGGGCGACCTCGCGACGCTCGACGCGGACGGCTATTGCAACATCGTCGGCCGCCTGAAGGACATGGTGATTCGCGGCGGCGAGAACGTCTATCCGCGCGAGATCGAGGAATTCCTGTTTCGGCATCCGAAGATCCAGAGCGCGCAGGTGTTCGGCGTGCCCGATGCGAAATACGGCGAGGAGCTGTGCGCGTGGATCGTGCTGCGTGCGGACGAGCAGATGACCGAGGACGACGTGCGCGCGTTCTGCAACGGGCAGATCGCGCACTACAAGATTCCGCGCTATATCCGCTTCGTCGACGAGCTGCCGATGACGGTGACGGGCAAGGTGCAGAAATTCGTGATGCGCGACCGGATGATCGAGGAACTGAAGCTCGACGTGCAGAAGACCGCGTAAGTTGGCCTGGCGGCCCGGCGGCGGGAAAAACGCGGCGGCCTGCGGGCCGTTGCGTTTTCGATGGACGAAAAAAAGCGGGCTTATTAGCCCGCTAAAAACCACACGCTACGGGGTTAGCGCGAGGAGACCAAAGATGAAACCGAGTCCGGCGGGGAGCCGGAAACGACTCCAACAGGGATGCCCCTGGGAAGGGCTTCGGTACGTGACCGACTGGCTCGCAGCGCTTCGCGTCCGCTCACACTTGGCACACGAGACCGCATCCGTGTTGAAACCGTTGAGGCCATTGTGGGCGAATTACCGACCCATCGCGGTAACAAAGTGTTTCAGGTTGTAACGCCCGCCAGATAAGGCTTTCCGGGATTTTTTGCTGTTTTCGGGGTCCTGAAAAAGGTCATTTTTACCCATATTTTCCGCAGCGTTTTCATCATATGCATACGACGCGTTTTTCACGCGTATCGGGCGCGATGAATTGCCGATTTACACGTGAGAAAACGCACCGCGCGGCAGATACCGCGGATGACGATTCATTCGTCAGAAAGATTTTGAAACGTGATCGGGATGTGTGGAAGTCGGCCGTTTGGCCGATTCGGGTGATTTCGCGCGGCAGCGGGTCGCCAGGGCCAGGTGCGATGTGTAACTGCGGCAGGCCGACCGCCGCCGCGCAGCGATTTCAGCGGGCAGCGGCCACGGGGGCGGTGCCCGTCATCGGCCGCCGCAAACATGCGCGCTTACTTCAGCCACTTGTCCGAAATCGCCTGGTATTCGCCGGTCGACAGAGCGAGATGCAGCCACTGGTCGACGTACTGCTGGAACGCGACATCGCCTCGCGGCACCATGTACGCCTTCTCGCCGAACTGGAACGGTTTGTCCGGATGGACCGAGCACAGCCCCGGATTCAGTTTTTGCTGCAGCTGCGTCTCGGACGCATCCGTCACCATCACGTCCGCCTTGCCCGCGAGGATCTGCTTGAAGATCGTCACGTTGTCCGGATAGACGGTCAGGTTCGCGTGCGTGAAGTACTGCTTCGCGAAACGTTCGTTGGTGCCGCCCGGGTTCACGATCACGCGTGTTTCGGGCCGGTCGATCTGCGCGACGGTCTGGTATTTGTCGGCGTCCGCGCAGCGCACGATCGGCGTCTTGCCGTCGACGACGTACGGCTGCGTGAAGAACACGCGCTTCTGGCGCTCGAGCGTCGTCGATACGCCGCCCACCGCGACGTCGCATTTCGCGACGAAATCGCCGGTCAGGTTCGACCAGCTCGTCTTCACGTAGTCGGCCTTCACGCCGAGCGACTTCGCGAGCGATTCGGCCATGTCGATGTCGATGCCCTCGAAGCGGCCGTCCGCGCGGTAGTACGAATACGGCTTGTAGTCGCCCGTCGTGCAGACGCGCAGCGTGCCGCGCGCGAGCACGTCGTCGAGCCGCGAGCCGGCGCCCGGGGCGGCGGCGCTGCCCGCGCCGGTCTGCGCGTGCGCGGCGGCGCAGCAGAGCAATGCGGCCGCGGCGAGCGTGGCGAATGTCTTCATCGGTCTCCTCCTTCGTTCGGTTCGATATGAGCGTCCGATCATAACGGAGCCATCGCGCGCGTCATATGGCCGCCATCGCATCGGCATGCGCAGCCTGACGCCGGCTGTCCGGTAAAATGCCGCTTTGCCTTCGCATCGTCGCTCCTACCGTGGCCCATAACCTGCTCAACGACACCTTCCTGCGTGCGCTTCTGCGCGAGCCGACCGACTACACGCCGATCTGGCTGATGCGCCAGGCCGGCCGCTACCTGCCCGAATACAACGCGACGCGCGCGCGCGCCGGCAGCTTCCTCGGCCTCGCGAAGAATCCCGACTACGCGACCGAGGTGACGCTGCAGCCGCTCGAGCGTTTCCCGCTCGACGCCGCGATCCTGTTCTCGGACATCCTGACGATTCCGGACGCGATGGGGCTCGGCCTCGACTTCCAGGTCGGCGAAGGGCCGAAGTTCGCGCATCCGGTGCGCACCGAGGCCGACGTCGCGAAGCTCGCGGTGCCGGACATCGAAGCCACGCTCGGCTACGTGACCGGCGCCGTGCGCGAGATCCGCCGCGCGCTGACCGACGGCCAGGGCCGCCAGCGCGTGCCGCTGATCGGCTTCTCGGGCAGCCCGTGGACGCTCGCGTGCTACATGGTCGAAGGCGGCGGGTCGGACGATTTCCGCACGGTGAAGTCGATGGCGTATTCGCGCCCCGACCTGATGCACCGGATCCTCGACGTGAACGCGCAGGCGGTGGCCGCGTACCTGAACGCGCAGATCGAAGCGGGCGCGCAGGCCGTGATGATTTTCGACACGTGGGGCGGCGCGCTGGCGGACGGCGCGTACCAGCGCTTTTCGCTGGACTACATCCGTCGCGTGGTCGCGCAGCTCAAGCGCGAGCACGACGGCGAGCGCGTGCCGGTGATCACGTTCACGAAGGGCGGCGGGCTGTGGCTCGAGGAGATCGCGGCGACCGGTGTCGACGCGGTCGGGCTCGACTGGACGGTCAACCTCGGCGCCGCGCGCGAGCGCGTCGCGGGGCGCGTCGCCCTGCAGGGCAACCTCGACCCGACGATCCTGTTTGCGCCGCCGGCCGCAGTGCGCGAACAGGCGCGCGCGGTGCTCGACAGCTACGGCAACCACCCGGGCCACGTATTCAACCTCGGGCACGGCATCTCGCAATTCACGTCGCCCGATCACGTCGCCGAACTCGTCGACGAGGTACATAACCACAGCCGCGCGATCCGTAGCGGAGCCGCCGGCTGAACGCAAGCGCTGTCATGCTGCACTGCGGGGTGACAGCGTTTCGCTGCCGGCGCTAAACAGGACGCAACCCCGTACCGGTTGCCGATTCGTTGCTTGTCAAGACTTGACTTATACACATTTTCCACGTTGCAGCGCGGTAGAGCCCCGTGTCGGTCAAATTGTCTCGCTATGGTTTGGTAATTTGAATAGCAGCCTTATGGAATAAGGCTCCGCGGGGCACCGCCGCAAACGGCGGAAAACCGTGGAAAACACGGCCCGGCGCGCGTTGCGGCCATTGAGCGGCGAGTTCTCAACAAAGTTATCCACAGGCTGGGCAGGGTATACGGCGATTCCTAATGCGAATCCAAAACTTAGCGCCGAATCTGAAGTTTTACTTTAAGTTCGCTGCCGCGATGCGGACGCGGGTGCAAGCCGTCCATGCGGCACGTACCGCCGCCGGGGCGCCGTGATGAACGGTACCTACCTGCGCGTCGCGCTCGACCATCCGCTCGCGACCCTGTTCGACTACCGCTGCGATGCGCAACCGGCACCCGTGCCCGGCACGCTCGTGCAGGTGCCGTTCGGCAAGCGGCAGGCTGTCGGGCTCGTCTGCGAAGTGACGACTCACACCGACGTGCCGCCGTCCCGGCTGCGCGCGATCGACGCGATCTGCACCGACTTGCCGCCGCTGTCGGCGGACTGGCTCGCGCTCGTGTCGTTCGCCGCCGACTACTATCAGCGCGGGCGCGGCGAGGTCGCGCTGCCGGCGCTGCCGCAGGCGCTGCGCGACGCGGGACGCTGGGGGCGGCTGCTGGCGCCCGAGGTGCGCTACCGGCCGACGGAAGCCGGCCGTGCGGTGCTGCCCGATGCGTTGCC
>NZ_JBNCAB010000043.1:0-60584 GCF_049805555.1 Burkholderia sp. DN3021
GCCCACACTTATCGGCTGTTAATTTTTAAAGAGCATTTCTGCGAGAAACTTCGCGCTTCTCAGCAGCGCTGCGTTTTCAGCAGCAGAGAAGTGAGATTATGAACCGTGTTTCGCAGCTCGTCAACAACTTTTTAACCACTTCGTTGCGACGCGGGGTCCATCTTCCTGCGCCAGCCGTGCGCCCAACCCGCTGCACACCACCGACTTCGCTTCCCCTCTCCCGCGCCGCGTTTCCGTTAGCGCGAAAGAGGCGTGATTCTATGCACCTCGCCCCCTTCGCGCAAGCCCCTTTGTGAAATTATTTTGAAAAAGCCACCGTGCGCTATCGCGCACGGTGGCTTGGGGCTCGACGGGTCGGGCGACCGCGCAGCAACCAGCGCCAACCAGTCGCCAGACACCTGTCGCGGCGCAGCCCACTCAGCGGTTCTTGAACTCGGGCTTCCGTTTCTCGACGAATGCCGCCATCCCTTCCTTCTGGTCCTCAGTCGCAAACAGCGAATGGAACAGCCGGCGCTCGAAGTGGACACCCTCTGCCAGCGTCGTCTCATACGCGCGGTTCACCGACTCCTTGACCATCATGACCGCCGGCAGCGAGAACTCGGCAATCGTCGCCGCGGCCGCAATCGCCTCGTCGAGCAGCTTGTCGGCCGGCAGCACGCGCGACACGAGCCCTGCTCGCTCCGCTTCGGCGGCGTCCATGAAGCGCGCGGTCAGGCACATGTCCATCGCCTTCGCCTTCGACACCGCGCGCGGCAGACGCTGCGTGCCGCCCGCGCCCGGCATGATGCCCAGCTTGATCTCCGGCTGGCCGAACTTGGCCGTGTCCGCCGCGAAGATGATGTCGCACATCATCGCGAGCTCGCAGCCGCCGCCCAGCGCAAAGCCCGACACCGCGGCAATGATCGGCTTGCGGATCTGACGGACCGTCTCCCAGTTGCGCGTAATGTAGTCGCCCCGGTAAACATCCATATAGGAATAGGTCGCCATCATGCCGATGTCCGCGCCGGCTGCGAACGCCTTCTCGCTCCCCGTCACGACGATCGCGCCGATGCCGTCGTCCGCATCGAACGCCTTCAGTGCATCGCCCAACTCATCCATCAACGCATCGTTCAGCGCGTTCAGCGCCTTCGGACGGTTCAGCGTAACCAGCCCGACACGCCCCCGGGTCTCCGCCAGGATGTTCTCGTAAGCCATCTATTTCTCCTCGATCAATGAAATGAGAAACGCCTCGCACATGCGAATAGTTTGATGCTAACATTCTCCGACCAACCGGTCGGTTAATTAATCGATCCAACCCCTCTCATCGTCCATCAGGCCGCCGCCATGACCCATGCACTGTTCACGAAGCACGAAGACACGTTGAAGCACGCACTCGCCGCCATCGAGAGCCGCGGGTACTGGAGCCCGTTCGTCGAAATGCCGAGTCCCAAAGTGTACGGGGAAAGCGCGAACGCAGACGGCGAAGCAGCTTTCAAGTCGCACCTCGACAAGACGTTCGCGCTCGACCAGCCGGCGTCCGGCGAAACGGTCGGCGCGGAGCGATCGCCGTACGGCATCGCACTGGGCATCCGGTATCCGAAGTCGACGCCCGACGCACTGATCGCCGCCGCAGCCGCCGCGCAACGCACGTGGCGCGAAGCCGGCCCCAGCGCCTGGATCGGCGTCAGCCTCGAAATCCTCGCGCGCCTGAACCGCGCGAGTTTCGAGATCGCCTATAGCGTGATGCACACCACGGGGCAGGCATTCATGATGGCGTTCCAGGCCGGCGGCCCGCACGCGCAGGATCGTGCACTCGAGGCTGTTGCCTATGCATGGGACGAACTGCGCCGCATCCCGGCCGATGCGCACTGGGAAAAGCCGCAAGGCAAGAACCCGCCGCTCGCGATGCACAAGCGCTACACGATCGTCCCGCGCGGCACGGGACTCGTGCTCGGCTGCTGCACGTTCCCGACCTGGAACGGCTACCCGGGCCTGTTCGCCGATCTGGCAACCGGTAACACCGTAATCGTCAAACCGCATCCGGGTGCGATCCTGCCGCTCACAATCACGGTCCGGATCGCCCGCGACGTGCTGCGCGAAGCCGGGTTCGATCCGAACGTCGTCACGCTCCTTGCGACCGAGCCCAACGACGGCGCCCTCGTTCAGGACCTCGCGCTGCGCCCCGAGATCAAGCTGATCGACTTCACGGGCAGCACGCAGAACGGCACGTGGCTCGAACGCCATGCCCACCAGGCACAGGTCTACACCGAGAAGGCCGGCGTCAACCAGATCGTGATCGACTCGACCGACGACCTGAAGGCCGCAGCCAAGAACATCGCGTTCTCGCTGGCGCTGTACTCCGGCCAGATGTGCACGGCGCCGCAGAACATCTATGTGCCGCGCGACGGCATCCGGACGGCGGACGGCCATGCGAGCTTCGACGAAGTCGCGCAAGCCATCGCGGTTGCCGTGCAAAAACTCACCGGAGACCCGGCACGCTCGGTCGAACTGATCGGCGCAATTCAGAACGACGGCGTGACCGCACGTATCGAGGACGCCCGCCAGCTAGGCCGCGTACTCGCCGACAGCGTGGCCCTTCAGCACCCCGCGTTCCCCGATGCCCGCGTGCGCACACCGCTCGTGCTGCAACTCGACGTGACCGATCGCGAGAAATTCACGCAGGAGTGGTTCGGCCCGATCTCGTTCGTGATCGCGACCGACTCGACCGCGCAGTCGCTCGATCTCGCCGGTGAAATCGCGGCGGAACATGGCGCGCTGACCTTCTCCGTCTACAGCACCGACGACGCAATCGTCGACGCCGCCCACGACGCAGCGGTGCGCGGCGGTGTCGCGCTGTCGATCAATCTGACGGGCGGCGTGTTCGTCAACCAGTCGGCCGCGTTCTCCGATTTCCACGGCACGGGAGCCAACCCGGCTGCCAACGCGGCGCTGGCCGACCCGGCGTTCGTCGCCAACCGGTTCCGCGTGGTGCAAAGCCGCGTCCATGTTGCCCCGAAGGCGGTACCCGCGGAAGCTGGCCAAACGGCATAACCCGAATGGCGGACGTGCAAACGCCGCCACGTTCTCTACCATGAACGAATCCGCCACCCGGCGGGTTCGTTGCCCATCGATACGCCCATGACAGACGCCTACATCTGCGACGCGATTCGCACCCCCATCGGCCGCTACGGCGGCGCCCTGAAAGATGTCCGTGCCGATGATCTCGGCGCGGTGCCGCTCAAGGCGCTGATCGAGCGCAATCGCCACGTCGACTGGACGGCGATCGACGACGTGATCTACGGCTGCGCGAACCAGGCAGGCGAAGACAACCGCAACGTCGCGCGCATGTCGGCGCTGCTCGCGGGCCTGCCGACCGCCGTGCCGGGTACGACGCTGAACCGGCTGTGCGGCTCCGGGATGGACGCGGTCGGCACGGCCGCGCGCGCGATCAAGTCGGGCGAAGCGCGCCTGATGATCGCCGGCGGCGTCGAGAGCATGACGCGCGCGCCGTTCGTGATGGGCAAGGCCGCGAGCGCGTTCGCACGCCAGGCCGACATCTACGATACGACGATCGGCTGGCGCTTCGTCAATCCGCTGATGAAACAGCTTCACGGCGTCGATTCGATGCCGGAGACGGCCGAGAACGTCGCGGTCGACTACAACATCAGCCGTGCCGACCAGGACCTGTTCGCGTTGCGCAGCCAGCAAAAGGCCGCGCGTGCGCAGCAGGACGGCACGCTCGCCGAGGAAATCGTCGCCGTCACGATTGCGCAGAAGAAGGGCGATCCGGTGGTCGTGTCGCGCGACGAACATCCGCGCGAGACGTCGCTCGAAGCACTCGCGAAGCTGAAGGGCGTCGTGCGCCCGGACGGCTCGGTGACGGCCGGCAATGCATCGGGCGTCAACGACGGCGCGTGCGCGCTGCTGCTCGCCAATGCACAGGCAGCCGATCAGTACGGCCTGCGCCGCCGCTCGCGCGTCATCGGCATGGCGACGGCAGGCGTCGAGCCGCGCGTGATGGGCATCGGCCCCGCGCCGGCCACGCAGAAACTGCTGCGCCAGCTCGGCATGACCATCGACCAGTTCGACGTGATCGAGTTGAACGAGGCGTTTGCGTCGCAGGGTCTCGCGGTACTGCGCATGCTCGGCGTCGCCGACGACGATCCGCGCGTGAACCCGAACGGCGGCGCGATCGCGCTGGGCCATCCGCTCGGCGCATCGGGGGCCCGGCTCGTGACCACGGCGCTCCATCAACTCGAGCGTACGGGCGGCCGCTTTGCGCTCTGTACGATGTGCATCGGCGTCGGCCAAGGCATCGCACTCGCGATCGAACGCGTGTAACCGACACGCCGCGCGCCTATAACGAAGTCATGAAGGAGACACTGCATGTCCTACCAAGCGATTCAGCTGGATATCGATCAGGCCGCGCGCGTGGCCACGATCACCCTCAACCGCCCCGACAAGCTGAACAGCTTCACGCGGGCGATGCATCGCGAACTGCAGTCGGCTCTCGATGAAGTCGAAGCGGCCGGCGCACGCGCGCTGATTCTGACGGGTGCGGGGCGCGGCTTCTGCGCGGGCCAGGACCTCGCCGACCTCGACTTCACGCCGGGCGCGTCCACCGACCTCGGCACGCTGATCGACGAGCATTTCAATCCGCTGATCCGCCGCCTGCAGCGTCTGCCGCTGCCGGTGATCGCCGCCGTCAACGGCACGGCGGCCGGCGCCGGCGCGAATCTCGCGCTCGCATGCGATCTCGTGTTCGCCGCCCGCTCGAGCAGTTTCATCCAGGCCTTCGTCAAGATCGGGCTCGTACCCGATTCAGGCGGCACGTGGTTCCTGCCGCAACGCGTCGGCATGGCACGTGCGCTGGGGCTCGCGCTGACCGGCGACAAGCTCGGCGCCGAACAGGCCGAACAGTGGGGCCTGATCTGGCGTGCGGTCGACGACGACGCACTCGCCACGTCGGCCCGCCAGCTCGCGACCCAGCTCGCGCAGCAGCCGACGCTCGCGATCGCATCGATCAAGCAATCGATGCGCGACAGCGTCACGAACACGCTCGACCAGCAGCTCGACCTGGAACGCGACATGCAGCGCAAGCTGGGCCAGTCGCTCGACTATGCGGAAGGCGTGAAGGCATTCGTCGAGAAGCGTGCTCCACGCTTCGAGGGGCGTTGACATGACGGCCGCCACCGCCACGCTCGATCCCGATTCGCTCGCCCGCGCCACCGCACAGGCCATGTACGACGCCGACGCATGCAGCCGCGCATTCGGCATGGAAATCGCGGAAGTACGCGCCGGCTACGCACGCCTGCAGATGCGCGTGCGGCCCGAATTCCTGAACGGGCATCGGACCTGCCACGGCGGGATCATCTTTACGCTCGCCGATTCGACGTTCGCGTTCGCGTGCAACTCGTACAACCTGAATACGGTCGCTGCCGGCTGCTCGATCGAATTCCTGCGCGCCGTGCACGGCGACGACGTGCTGACGGCCGAGGCGATCGAACAGGCGCGCGCCGGCCGCCACGGCATCTACGACATCCGCGTCACGAACCAGACAGGCGAAACGGTCGCGATGTTTCGCGGCAAATCCGCCCAGATCAAGGGCACGGTCATCCCGGAAGACCGCTGACGTCAACGGCTCGCACATAACAAACACTGGAGACATGCATGACTACCTCGCTACCGCTCGAGCCGATCGAGACCGCCTCACGCGACGAGCTGACCGCGCTGCAGCTCGAACGCCTCAAGTGGTCGCTCCGGCATGCGTATGACCACTCTCCCGTCTATCGTCGCAAATTCGACGACGCGGGCATGCATCCCGACGACCTGAAAACGCTCGCCGACCTGTCGCGCTTCCCGTTCACGACGAAAGGCGACCTGCGTGACAGTTACCCGTTCGGGATGTTCGCCGTGCCGCAGGACCAGATCTCGCGCATCCACGCGTCATCGGGCACGACCGGCAAGCCGACGGTCGTCGGCTATACGGCCGGCGACATCGACACGTGGGCGAATCTCGTCGCGCGCTCGATCCGCGCCGCCGGCGCACGTCGCGGCGACAAGGTACACGTCAGCTACGGGTACGGCTTGTTCACCGGCGGGCTCGGCGCGCACTACGGCGCCGAACGTGCAGGATTGACCGTGATCCCGTTCGGCGGCGGCCAGACCGAGAAGCAGGTACAACTGATCCAGGATTTCCGGCCCGACATCATCATGGTGACGCCGAGCTACATGTTGTCGATCGCCGACGAAATCGAGCGCCAGGGCCTCGATCCCGTGCAAAGCTCGCTGCGCATCGGCATCTTCGGCGCGGAGCCATGGACCAACGACATGCGCGTCGCGATCGAGCAGCGGATGGGCATCGACGCGGTCGACATCTACGGGCTGTCCGAAGTGATGGGCCCCGGCGTCGCGTCCGAATGCGTCGAGACCAAGGACGGCCCGACCATCTGGGAAGATCACTTCTATCCGGAAATCATCGATCCGGAAACCGGCGAAGTGCTGCCGGACGGCGAATTCGGCGAGCTCGTGTTCACGTCGCTGACGAAGGAGGCGCTGCCGATCATCCGCTACCGGACACGCGACCTCACGCGCCTGCTACCCGGCACCGCTCGCACGATGCGCCGGATGGAAAAGATCACCGGCCGCTCGGACGACATGATGATCGTGCGTGGCGTCAACGTGTTCCCGACGCAAATCGAGGAACAGTTGCTCAAGCAGCGCGCGCTCGCACCGCACTATCAGATCGTACTGACGAAGGAAGGCCCGCTCGACGTGCTGACGCTCAACGTCGAGCCCTGTCCCGACACCGCTCCGGATACGGCGGCGATCCACGCGGCGAAACAGGCGCTCGCGCATGACATCAAGTCGCTGATCGGCGTGACGGCCGTGATCAACGTGCTGCCCGTGAACGGGATCGAGCGCTCGGTCGGCAAGGCACGCCGCGTCGTCGACAAGCGCAAGGGCTGACGGCAGACGCTGCGCGTGCGTCGCGCGGAGAGGCAATCCCGTTGCGCAACAAACGAAACAGCCCGATCGGCCAACGCCAATCGGGCTATTTATTGTGTTCCGCGACGTCGTTCAACGCGACAGGCGCATCACACGAACTGAACCCACACGGGTACACCGCTCTCAAACCGACGCACTCCACGCGCACCGTCGCGCCCACGAATACCCCGCCTCATGCGCGGGCGGCTCCCGAGCAGCCGATGCCGCCTTACGTCACGAATTCGGGAACAGCAGCCACATCCGGCCGACCTGCTTCATCCGGCCGGCCTGGTCGCCTGCGTCGTCGCCGAGTCCCCAGAAATAGTCGGCCCGCACGCCGCCCTTGATCGCGGAGCCCGTATCCTGCGCGAACACGAGCCGGTTCATCGGCGTATTCGTCAGCGGGCGCGTGGTCTGCAGGAACACGGGCGTGCCGAGCGGGATCGACGACGGATCGACCGCGATCGAACGCTCCGCCGTCAGCGGCACGCCGAGCGCGCCGATCGGGCCGTCCGCGCCGCCGTGCGGCGCGTCTTCCTTGCTCGGCATGTCGCGGAAGAACACGAACCGCGGATTCGTGTCGAGCAACGCGTCGACGCGGTTCGGATTCGCCTTCGCCCACGCCTTGATGCCCTGCATCGTCGCTTGTGCAGGCGTCAGCTCGCCGCGATCGAGCAACCACTTGCCGATCGAGCGGTACGGCTGGTTGTTGGTACCGCCGAAGCCGACCCGCATCACCGAACCATCGTCGAGCAGCACGCGCCCCGAGCCCTGCACCTGCAGGAAGAACGCCTCGATCGGATCGTCGACCCACACGAGTTCGTTGCCGTTCAGGATGCCCGCACGCTCGAGCTGCGCGCGCGCAGGCAGCGCGGCGCCCGGGCGATAACCGGCCGGCCAGCGATAGAGCGCGTATTGATACGGGCCGCGGCGCACGCGCGAGCCATGCAGCAGCGGCTCGTAATAGCCGGTCACGAGCCCGTCGAGCGTGCCGTCGGTGTTCGCGAGCTGGAACGGCGTGAAATACGTTTCGAAGAAGGTGCGTGCGCTGCTGACATCGAGCTCGTCGAGCCGGTCGGCGGCCGCGCAAGCGCGCTGCCAGGCCGGCTGGCGCGCGAGCCGCGCGCAGTTCTGCCGCAGCGCGGCCGTCGCGCCGAGCAGCGAATCGTCCTGCCAGCCCGGCACCTGCTGCCACGCAACCGGCGTGAGCCGCTTCGCGGCAACCTGCCCCGGCACGATCGCCGCGCCGGTCGGCGGCTTGAGCGCAGACGTTCGCGTCGGCGCGCCGCCGCACGCGGCCAGCAGCGCCGCCGCCGCGGCCGCCGCAACCCAGCCGGCCAGCCGGGGCCCAAACCACATACAATGTCCGTTCTTGATGGAAACCGCCATGTCAGATTTTCTCGACCAATATCCGATGCTCATCTTCGCGCTCGAAGCCTTCGTAGCGCTTGCCCTGCTGATCTTCATCGTCGTGTGGACGTCGTCGGGCAGAAAGAAGCACGCCCGCAACAACGATCGCCAGCCGCGCTGACGCGCTCCGCGCGCGCTCAATGCAGCGTGCGCGGCATGTGCAGTGCAAACTCGTCGACCGGCGCCTCGAAACGCTCGCCGTCCTCCGCCACGCAGAAGTACGCGCCACGCATCGTACCGACCGGCGTCGCGATCACGGCCCAGCTCGTGTATTCGAACTGCTCGCCCGGCTGCAGCAGCGGCTGGTGCCCGACGACGCCGAGCCCCTTCACTTCCTGCACGTGGCTCTCGCTGTCCGTGATGATCCAGTGACGCGCGATCAGCTGCGCCGCGACCTGCCCCGTGTTGCGGATCGTCAGCGTGTACGCGAATGCGTATTGACGGCGATCGGGGTCGGATTGTTCCGGCAAGTAGCTGGTTTTCACCGAAACGGTGAACTGATACTGACTCATGGTGTTTCCACTGGAGGGTGACTGTCCGTGCCGGCATGGGCGACGGGGCCGCGGACGCGCCGCTTTGGTTCGGCATTCTGCTTGATGCGGAATCGGGCCGCAACCGCACGGCCTGCCGCCGCGAGCCGGCCGCCGGGCGGTAGAATGTCGGTTTTGCGCCGCAACGTCCCCGCTCCCCCTGCCATGACCCAATTCCGCATCGCTCCCAGCATCCTGTCGGCCGATTTCGCACGGCTCGGCGAAGAAGTCCGCAACGTGGTCGCCGCCGGCGCCGACTGGATCCACTTCGACGTGATGGACAACCATTATGTGCCGAACCTGACGATCGGCCCGCTCGTGTGCGAAGCGATCCGCCCGCACGTGCAGGTGCCGATCGACGTGCACCTGATGGTACGCCCGGTCGACCGGATCGTGCCCGATTTTGCGAAGGCCGGTGCGAACCTGATCAGCTTCCACCCGGAAGGCTCCGATCATATCGACCGCACGCTGTCGCTGATCCGCGACCACGGCTGCAAGGCCGGCCTCGTATTCAACCCGGCCACGCCGCTGAACTATCTCGACCACGTGATGGACCGCCTCGACTTCGTGCTGCTGATGTCGGTCAACCCCGGCTTCGGCGGCCAGTCGTTCATTCCGGAAACGCTGAACAAGCTGCGCGAAGCACGCGCACGTATCGACGCGTACACCGAGCGTACGGGCCGCGAGATCCTGCTCGAGGTCGACGGCGGCGTGAAGACCGACAACATCGCGGAAATCGCGGCGGCCGGCGCCGACACCTTCGTCGCCGGTTCGGCGATCTTCGGCAAGCCCGACTACCGCAAGGTGATCGACGAGATGCGCGCCGCGCTCGCCACCGTCGAGCGGAGCTGACGCCGTGGCCGAATCGTCGCTCGCCGGCCGTGCGCCGGCCGGGGCCGCAACGAACGCCGCCCCGATCCGCTTCGCCGCGCCGCGCATCGACGCGGCGCTGATCGATCTCGACGGCACGATGGTCGACACGGCCGACGATTTCACAGCCGGCCTGAACGGGATGCTTGCGCGGCTCGACGCGCCGGCCACATCGCGCGACGAAGTGATCGGCTACGTCGGCAAGGGCTCCGAACACCTGATCCGGAGCGTGCTGAAGCCGCGCTTCCCGGCCGGCGAGGCGCATGCGCGCTTCGACGACGCACTGGCGATCTACCAGACCGAATACGCGAAGATCAACGGCCGCCATACGCGCCTCTATCCGGACGTGGCCGCCGGTCTCGACGCGCTGCGCGCGGCCGGCATCCGGCTCGCGTGCGTGACGAACAAGCCGCACCGCTTCGCGGTCGAGCTGCTCGAACAATACGGGCTGGCCGATTGCTTCGGCATCGTGCTCGGCGGCGACAGCGTCGCACGCAAGAAGCCCGACCCGCTGCCGATGCTGATGGCCTGCGACGCACTCGGCGTCGCGCCGGACGCGGCGGTCGCGATCGGCGACTCGGAAAACGATGCGCTGGCGGGCCGCGCAGCCGGGATGGCGACACTGACGGTGCCGTATGGCTATAACCACGGCAAAGCTATACAAACGATAAATTCGGATGGTATAGTCGATTCGTTGCTGGTCGCGGCCCGCGCGATCACCGCGCACAACGCCGGCCGGCCAACCATCTGATTATTTCTTCCATCCGCATGTTTCTGAATAAAAAACGGAGTCTGAGCAGCATCGACCGGGGAGCCTGGCCCTGGCGTCGCTGGTCGCGCTAACCTCTTCGATGAGGTACGCTGAAGCACGTCTTCAGCGCCGTTTTTTATCTCGCTGCGCATCCGCGCGCCGATCGTCGCACCACCTCGAGTTCCACCGCGTCCGAACGCTTGCGTTCAGGATCGGCCGCAGGCTCGCGACGTTCACGCCCGGAGTGCCGGCCGGCAACAGGCACTTCTCGATCGACCGCCCTTTCGCCGACGGCAACCCGCGCAGCGTCAAGTGATCCCTGGCGCACGCGCCGCTCGTCCCGAACAGGACCGGAACATGACCGAACTCGAATTCCAATCGCTCGCGAACGAAGGCTACAACCGTATCCCGCTGATCGCGGAAGCCCTCGCCGATCTCGAAACGCCGCTGTCCCTCTACCTGAAGCTGGCCCAGCCCGAACGTGCGGGCGCCAACTCGTTCCTGCTCGAATCGGTGGTCGGCGGCGAACGCTTCGGCCGCTACTCGTTCATCGGCCTGCCCGCCCGCACGCTCGTGCGCACCCGCAACGGCGTGTCGGAAGTCGTGCGCGACGGCCAGGTCGTCGAGACGCATGACGGCGACCCGTTCCAATTCATCGAATCGTTCCAGGCGCGCTTCAAGGTGGCGCAGCGTCCGGGCCTGCCGCGCTTCTGCGGCGGTCTCGCCGGCTACTTCGGCTACGATGCGGTGCGCTACATCGAGAAGAAGCTCGCAAACACCGCGCCGCGCGACGATCTCGGCCTGCCCGACATCCAGTTGCTGCTGACCGAGGAAGTCGCGGTGATCGACAACCTCGCCGGCAAGCTGTACCTGATCATCTACGCGGACCCGGGCCAGCCGGAAGCCTACGCGAAGGCGAAACAGCGCCTGCGCGAACTGAAGCAGCGCCTGCGCACGACCGTGCAGCCGCCCGTCACGTCGGCGAGCGTGCGTACCGAGACGTTCCGCGAGTTCAAGAAGGAAGACTATCTGGCCGCCGTGCGCCAGGCGAAGGAATACATCGCGGCCGGCGAACTGATGCAGATCCAGGTCGGCCAGCGGCTGACCAAGCCGTATCGCGACAACCCGCTGTCGCTGTATCGCGCGCTGCGTTCGCTGAATCCGTCGCCGTACATGTATTACTACAACTTCGGCGATTTCCATGTGGTCGGCGCATCGCCGGAAATCCTCGTGCGCCAGGAAAAGCGCGGCGAAGACCAGATCGTCACGATTCGCCCGCTCGCCGGCACGCGCCCGCGCGGCAACACGCCCGAGCGCGACGCGGAACTCGCGACCGAGCTGCTCAACGATCCGAAGGAGATCGCCGAGCACGTGATGCTGATCGACCTCGCGCGCAACGACGTCGGCCGCATCGCCGAGATCGGCTCGGTGCAGGTGACCGACAAGATGGTCATCGAGAAGTACTCGCACGTGCAGCACATCGTCAGCTCGGTCGAAGGCAAGCTGAAGCCCGGCATGACGAACTACGACGTGCTGCGCGCGACGTTCCCGGCCGGCACGCTGTCCGGTGCGCCGAAGGTGCGCGCGATGGAACTGATCGACGAGCTCGAGCCGATCAAGCGCGGGCTGTACGGCGGTGCGGTGGGCTACCTGTCGTTCTCGGGCGAGATGGATCTCGCGATCGCGATCCGCACGGGCCTGATCCACAACGGCAACTTGTATGTGCAAGCGGCGGCCGGCGTCGTCGCGGATTCGGTGCCCGAATCCGAATGGCAAGAGACCGAGAACAAGGCGCGCGCGGTGCTGCGTGCGGCCGAACAGGTCCAGGACGGCCTCGATAGCGACTTCTGACCGGAGACTGACCATGCTGCTCATGATCGACAACTACGACTCGTTCACCTACAACCTGGTCCAGTACTTCGGCGAACTGGGCGAGGACGTGCACACGTACCGCAACGACGAAATCACGCTCGACGAAATCGCGCGCCTGAATCCCGACGCGATCTGCCTGTCGCCGGGCCCGAGCAACCCGCAGCACGCGGGCATCACGCTCGACGTGCTGCGCGAATTTTCGGGCAGGAAGCCGATTCTCGGCGTCTGCCTCGGCCACCAGGCGATCGGCGAAGCATTCGGCGGCCGCGTCGTGCGCGCGAAGACCATCATGCACGGCAAGGTGAGCCGGATCGAAACGGACTGCCGCGGCGTGTTCGCCGACCTGCCGAAGCATTTCGACGTCACGCGCTATCATTCGCTCGCGATCGAGCGCGAATCGCTGCCCGACTGCCTCGAGGTGTCCGCGTGGACCGACGACGGAGAAATCATGGGCGTGCGCCACAAGACGCTGCCGGTCGAGGGCGTGCAGTTCCACCCGGAATCGATCCTGTCCGAGCACGGCCATGCGCTGCTCGAGAATTTCCTGAAGCAGGCCCGCGCCGCGGCCGCGCAAGCCGCCTGACCGGAGCCTCATGATGACGATTACCCCGCAGGAAGCGCTGCAGCGCACGATCGAACACCGCGAGATCTTCCACGACGAGATGCTGCACCTGATGCGGCTCATCATGCGCGGCGACATGTCGCCCGTGATGGCCGCCGCGATCATCACCGGGCTGCGCGTGAAGAAGGAGACGATCGGCGAGATCGCCGCCGCCGCGACCGTGATGCGCGAATTCGCGAACCACGTCGACGTGCAGGACAACTCGAACTTCGTCGACATCGTCGGCACCGGCGGCGACGGCTCGCACACGTTCAACATCTCGACCGCGTCGATGTTCGTCACGGCGGCGGCCGGCGCAAAGGTCGCGAAGCACGGCAACCGCGGCGTGTCGAGCAAGTCAGGCAGCGCCGACGTGCTCGAGGCGCTCGGCGTGAACATCGACCTGCAGTCGGACCAGGTCGCCGCGTCGATCGCCGAAACGGGCATGGGCTTCATGTTCGCGCCGAACCATCACCCGGCGATGAAGAACATCGCGGCCGTGCGCCGCGAGCTCGGCGTGCGCACGATCTTCAACATCCTCGGCCCGCTGACCAATCCGGCCGGCGCGCCGAACCAGTTGATGGGCGTGTTCCACCCCGACCTCGTCGGCATCCAGGTGCGCGTGATGCAGCGCCTCGGCGCGCAGCACGTGCTCGTCGTATACGGCAAGGACGGGATGGACGAGGTGTCGCTCGGTGCCGCGACGCTCGTCGGCGAATTGCGCGACGGCAAGGTGCACGAATACGAGATCCATCCGGAAGACTTCGGCCTGCAGATGGTGTCGAACCGCACGCTGAAGGTGGAAAATGCCGAAGAATCGCGCACGCTGCTGCTCGGCGCACTGGACAACCAGCCGGGCGTCGCCCGCGAGATCGTCACGCTAAACTCGGGTACTGCGCTCTATGCGGCGAACGTCGCCGAATCGATCGCGGACGGCATCCAGCTCGCCCGCGAAGCGATCGCGAGCGGCAAGGCACGCGCGAAAGTCGACGAACTCGTGCGCTTCACGCAGCAGTTCAAGCGCTGACTCCCCTTACGACTCAAGCAGGAACCCACATGAGCGACATTCTCGACCGAATCATCGCCGTCAAGCGCGAAGAAGTCGCGGCGGCCATGCGCAGCACGCCGCTCGAGGCACTGAAGCTGGACGCATCCGCGCGCGACCTGCGCGACTTCGTCGGCGCGCTGCGTGCGAAGCACGCGGCCGGCGACGCTGCCGTGATCGCCGAAATCAAGAAGGCAAGCCCGTCGAAGGGCGTGCTGCGCGAGCATTTCGTGCCGGCCGACATCGCGCGCTCGTATGCGGCGCACGGCGCCGCGTGCCTGTCGGTGCTGACCGACGAGCAGTTCTTCCAGGGCAGCGTCCGCTACCTCGAAGAGGCGCGCGCGGCCTGCACGCTGCCGGTGCTGCGCAAGGACTTCATCGTCGACGCGTACCAGATCCTCGAAGCACGCGCGATGGGCGCCGACGCGATCCTGCTGATCGCCGCCGCACTCGACACGCCGCTGATGCAGGACCTCGAAGCATACGCGCACTCGCTCGGCCTCGCGGTGCTGGTCGAAGTGCACGACCGCAACGAGATGGAGCAGGCGCTGACGCTCAAGACGCCGCTGCTCGGCATCAACAACCGCAACCTGCGCACGTTCGAGACGTCGATCCAGACCACGCTCGACATGCTCGACATGATTCCGCAGGACCGGATCGTCGTGACCGAATCGGGCATCCTGTCGCGCACCGACGTCGACACGATGCGCGCGGCGAACGTGAACACGTTCCTCGTCGGCGAAGCGTTCATGCGCGCCGATCAGCCGGGCGAGGAGCTCGCACGGATGTTCTTCTGATGGCGATCGAAAAGGAAATCAAGCTCGCGCTGCCGGCCGGCCAGGCCGGTGCCGCGCGGCGCTTCTTCGAGACGCTGACCGGCGAACCCGGCCGCGACATCACGCTCGCGAACGTCTATTACGACACGCCCGATCTGGCGCTGGCCCGCTCGAAGAGCGCGGTGCGCGTGCGCCGCGCGCCGCAAGGCTGGCTGCAGACGTTCAAGACCGTCGGCAGCGCGGAAGGCGGCCTGCATCGCCGCCACGAATGGGAACTGCCTGTGGCCGGCGATGCGCTCGAGATCGATGCGCTCGTCGCGGCCTGCGACGTGCCGGAAGCCGCCGCTGCGCTGCGTGACGCGGCGAGCGCGCTGCGCGCACTGTTCCGCACGGATTTTTCGCGTACGCTGTGGCGCATCGCAATCGGCGGCGCAACCGTCGAAGCCGCGGTGGACCTCGGCGAGATCGTCGTCCAGGCGGACCACGAAACACGCCGCGAACCGATCAGCGAAATCGAACTCGAACTGATCGACGGCCCGGAAGCGGCGCTCGCGACGCTCGCCGCCGAACTGCAGCAGGCGCTGCCGGGCCTCGCTCCCGAAAACATCAGCAAGGCGCAGCGCGGCTACCGGCTGCGCGCGCAATAAACACGCATCACGCATGGCAACCCGCAAGACTTCCCGCGCGCCGCAACAGGCGTCGCTGTTCGACGATCCCGTGCCGGAAACGGCACCGGCCGATATTCCGTCCCCGACTTCCGCGTCGCCCTCCGCCGAGCGCAAGCCCGCAAAGAAAGCCGCCGCTTCGGCCCCGGCCTCCGCAGCGCCGCAGCCCGTTGCCGCTGACGTCCCGCATCTCGCCGCGCAATTCGACGCGCTGCCGGCCGCCTGGCGCGACGTGCTGAAACCCTTTACCGACAGCGACGCGTACGCGCCGCTGTGCCGCTTCGTCGACGACGAGCGCGCGGCCGGCAAGGCGGTCTACCCGACCGACGTGTTCCGCGCACTACGCCTCACAAGCCCGGACGACGTGAAGGTCGTGATCCTCGGCCAGGACCCGTACCACGGCGACGATCGCGGCACGCCGCAGGCGCACGGCCTCGCGTTCTCGGTGCCGCCGGCCGTCCGCACACCGCCGTCGCTGCGCAACATCTTCAAGGAAATCGCCGCGAACTTCGGTCACGACACGCCGCGCCACGGCTGCCTCGACACGTGGGCGCGCCAGGGCGTGCTGCTGCTCAACACCGTGCTGACAGTCGAGCGCGGCGCGGCCGCGAGCCACGCGAAGCGCGGCTGGGAGCAATGCACGGACACGCTGATCCGCGAACTCGCAGGCCGCCACCGCGGGCTCGTCTTCATGCTGTGGGGCGCACACGCGCAGGCGAAGCGCGCGCTGTTCGACGCGAGCGCGCATTGCGTGCTCGAGGCGCCGCATCCGTCGCCGCTGTCCGCGCACCGCGGCTTCCTCGGCTGCCGCCATTTCATGCTCGCGAACGACTATCTGGTCGAAGCTGGCCGCGAACCGATCGACTGGCGCCTGCCGGAAGTGGCCGAAACACTCGCGTAACGGCCGCGCCGGCTTTGTCGCCGGCCGGAATGCAAAAACGCCGCGCCCCTTCGGGGACGCGGCGTTTTTTTCGGACGATGCAGCGGGTGCGTCGCACCCGCATCGACCTTACGCGGCAGCGATCGCTTCGCGTGCGCTGGCGAGCGCGGCGCTCTGCGCATCCGGGCCCAGGTTCAGGCCTTCCGCGAAGATGAAGCTCACGTCGGTCATGCCGACGAAGCCGAGGAACGTGCGCAGGTAGGGCGTCTGGCTGTCGTTCGGCGTACCGGCGTACTTGCCGCCGCGGGCCGTCACCACGTGGACCTTCTTGCCCTTGATCAGGCCTTCCGGACCGTTCTCGGTGTAGCGGAACGTGACGCCTGCGCGTGCGATCCAGTCGAAGTACGTCTTCAGTTGCGACGAGATGCCGAAGTTGTACATCGGCGCGCCGATCACGATGATGTCGGCGGCTTGCAGCTCGGCGATCAGTGCATCGCTCTTAGCGACGATCGCATTCTGCTCCGCGCTGCGCTGGTCGGCCGGCGTGAAGAACGCGCCGAGCACCGATTCGTCGAGGTGCGGCAGCGCATCGGCCAGCAGGTCGCGAACCACGACCTTCGCGCCGGGGTTCGATTGTTGCAGCTTTGCCGTCAGTTCGTTGGCCAGCAGCGTGGATTGCGCGCCTTGCGAACGCGCAGCGGAATTGATTTGCAGAATGGTCGTCATGTCAGGCTCCGGTTGGGTTGCGCTTCGGTAGCGCGAGTGACGCCATTGTGCGTGGCCGCATTTGCCGGAAAAAGCGGGTTCAGGGCGACGGATTGTTGCAACAGCAGAACAATCCTCGATCGCGCCCCGATTGCTGCTGCCGTGCACTCAGCCCTTCAGCCAGGCCTCCCGGGCCTTCGATGCCGTGGCCGGCTTCGCTGCCGCCGTCAACCGGTAGCGCGTGACCTCCGGGCCGTCGAGCTTCAGTTTCGCGGTACGCAGCTCGTCGCGGCGAAACGCGTGAACCTCGACCTTGTCGCCCGGCCGGTAGCGCGCGAGCAGCGCGTCGAGGTTCGTGCCCGTGACGCGCAGCCCGTCGACCGCGATCAGCGTATCGCCGGCCGACAGCCCCGCGCGATGCGCGGCGCCGCCTTCATAGACAGCCGCGAACGTACAGTCCGCGCCGCCGCGCAAGCGCGCACCGATCGTCGGCTTCGCGGCCGCGCCGTTCGCGACATCCGGCGCGAGCGTGACGCCGAACGGCGCGAGCAGCTCGCCGAGCGGCAGGTCGCGCGTGCCGTGCACGGCGTCGGCGAACAGGCGACCGAGCGCGACGCCCGTCGCTTCTTCGATCAACGTCTCGACTTCATCTTCCGCGACGCCCGCCTGCTTGCCGCGATAGAAATCGCGCCCGTAGCGTTGCCACAGCAGGCGCATCACGTCGTCGAGCGACTTCCGGTTGCGCGTCTGCGCGCGGATCGCGAGATCGAACGCGAGCGCGACGAGCGAACCCTTCGTGTAGTAGCTGACGATCGCGTTGGTCGCGTTCTCGTCCTGGCGGTAGTACTTGATCCACGCGTCGAACGAGCTTTCCGCGACGCTCTGCTTGAGCCGCCCAGTGCCGCGCAGCACGCCGCCGATCGTGCGGCCGAGCGCCGCGAAATATTCGTCCTGCGACATCAGCCCGCTGCGCACCAGCATCAGGTCGTCGTAATACGACGTGAAGCCTTCGAACAGCCACAGCAGCGACGTGTAGTTCTCGCGCGTCAGGTCGTACGGCACGAACGCCGCCGGCTTGATGCGCTTCACGTTCCACGTATGGAAGTACTCGTGGCTGCAAAGGCCGAGATATGTGCGGTAGCCTTCGGTCGTCTCGGGCCGCCCCTTCACCGGCAGGTCGGTGCGATTGCAGATCAGTGCGGTCGATGCGCGATGCTCGAGGCCGCCGTAGCCGTCGCTGACCGCGAGCGTCATGAACACGTAGCGGTCCATCGGCGCCTTCTTCGATTTCGGCTCGAACAGCGCGATCTGCGCTTCGCACACGCGCTTCAGGTCGGTGCGCAGCCGCTCCAGGTCGAGCTGCGTCACGCGCCCCGCGACCACGATGTCGTGCGGCACGCCATGCGCGTCGAACGTCGCGAGCGCGAATTCGCCGATCGTCACCGGATGGTCGGAAAGCTCGTCGTAGTTCGCTGCGCGATACGCACCGAAGCCGTAGCGCTTCGTGCCGCGCGCCTCGGGCAGCGCGGTGCCGAGGCGCCACGCGCGGAATGCCGCGCCGGCCGGCTTCGCGATGTCGACTTCGCACGGCGCGTCCTCGCGGCCGGCGACGCTCAGGAACACGGCCGTCGCGTTGAAGAAGCCGCCCGATTCGTCGAGATACGCGGAGCGCACCGACAGGTCCCACGCATACACGTCGTAGCGCAGCGTCAGCGCGCCGCTCACGGGCGCGGCCTGCCACGTGTGCTTGTCGGTCTTCGCGATCCGCACCTTGCGGCCTGCGTCGTTGAACGCGCCGAGCGTCACGATGTTGCGCGCGAACTCGCGCACGAGGTAGCTGCCCGGAATCCACACCGGCAGCGAGAAGCGCTGGCCTTCGGGGTCGGGGTCGGCGACCGTCACCGACACTTCGAACAGGTGCGCGGCAAGATCTTTCGGAACAATCGAATAGCGGATCGGCTGGGTCATCGTGGCAATCGGTCGAATACGGCGGCGAAAACGAAGAGAGGCGCCGGCAGATCATGCGGGCGCCCCTCGCTGGCCGGGCCATGCGGCCCGGCGTGTCGGTCGGTTACTTGCTCGAGGCGAGCGCCTGGTTGAGCTGGTCGGCCGATACCGCGCCCGGCAGGCGGCGGCCGTCCGGCAGGAAGATCGTCGGCGTGCCCGTGACGTTCATCCCGCGGCCAAGCGCGAGGTTCTTGTCGAGCGCGCTGGTATCGCAGGTACCGGCGCCGGACGGCGCACGGTGGTCGAGCATCCAGCCCTCCCACGTCTTCGCGCGGTCGGTCGCACACCAGATCGCCTTCGACTTCACGGTCGAATCCGGCGACAGCACCGGGTACAGGAACGTGTAGACGGTGACGTTGTCGACCGACTGCAGCGTCGTCTCGAGCTTCTTGCAGTACGGGCAGTTCGGATCGGAGAACACCGCGATCTTGCGTGCGCCGTTGCCCTTGACGACCTTGATCGCATTCGCGAACGGCAGGCTCGCGAAGTCGATCTTGTTGATTTCGGACAGGCGTGCGTCGGTCAGGTTCTTGTGCGTCTTGGTGTCGACGAGATCGCCGAGCAGCACGTAGTCGCCGGCCGCGTCGCTATAGATGATCTGCGAGCCGAGGTTCACTTCGTAAAGGCCGGCGACCGGCGATTTCGACACGCTCTTGATCGGCGCGTCGTTGCCGAGACGGGCCTGCAGCGTGGCTTTCAGCTTGTCGGTGGTCTGGTCGGCCTGCGCGGTGCAGCCCAGCGTCGCCATCGTGACGGCCAGCGCCAGCGACGCGATGCGGATCGTTTTTTTCATCGAAATCTTCCTTCAGCTCAATCGGTGTGCACGGCACAGTGTACGCCGTAACGGAACCGAGTCCGACCGGCGAAGCGGCCGAAGGTTCGATCAGCCGAGCGCGGCCGACACGAGCCAGCGCTTCACGAGCGGCTGCGCCCCGACGAACGCCATGCCCGCGTTGCGCACGGCCTTCGCGAGCGGGCCCGGCACCGCGAACAGCCGCTGCAGGCCGTCGGTCGCGACCATCAGCGCGCGGATGTCCTCGCGGCGCGAACGCTCATAGCGGCGCAGCAGCACCGTATCGCCCAGATTGCGGAAGCTTTCCTTGCCGGCGATCGCGTCGGCGAGCGCCGCGACGTCGCGCAGCCCGAGGTTCATCCCCTGCCCCGCGAGCGGGTGGATCAGGTGCGCGGCATCGCCGACGAGCGCGACGCGCGGCGCGATCAGCTTGTCGACCGTCTGCAGCGCCAGCGGGAAGCCGGCGGCTGGCGTCACGCATTCGAGCGTGCCGACCTGGCCGTGCGACACGCGCTCGACCTCGGCCGCGAGCTGCGCCGGATCGAGTGCGAGCAGTTTGTCCGCATGCGCGGTGTGCGCGGACCATACGAGCGACACGTGGCCGTCCGGCAGCGGCAGCAGCGCGACGATCTCGCCTTCGTGGAACCACTGGTAAGCCGTCTCGCGGTGCGGCAGCGACGCCTTGAAGTTCGCGACGACGCCCGTCTGCCGGTAGTCGCGCCGTTCGACTTTGGCCCCCATTTGGGACCGTACCCACGAATGCGCGCCGTCCGCGCCGACGACGAGGTCCGCTTCGAGCACCTGCCCCGACGACAGCGTGAGCACGGCCGCATCGTCGCGCACGTCGAAGCCCTGCGCACGCGCATCGAACCACGTGAGGTTCGGCTGGAACCGCAGCGCGGCATCGAGCGACGCCTCGACCAGCGACGATTCGGCGATCCATGCGAGCTGCGGCACGGAGGCCTGGTACGCAGAAAAATGCAGCTCGGCGTGCGCATCGCCGTACACACGCATGTCGTAAACAGGCGCGAGCCGGCCGTGGTCGAGCGCCTGCCAGACCCGCAGCCGCTCGAGCAAGGCCTGCGAACTGGACGACAGCGCGTACACGCGCGTGTCGAACGCGAGATCGGCGGGGCGCGGCGTGGCCGGCTGGGCAAGCAAGGCTGTCTTGTAGCCGGACTGGGTCAGCGCGAGCGCGGCCGTCTTGCCGACGAGCCCGCCGCCGACCACGGCGACATCGAAGGTGTGGTGGGCAGTCATGGCGGGCATTATAGCCGCGGGGCCAAACCCTTACGCGGCCGGACTTTGCGGGAAATCAGCAGAATCGCAGGCCGATGCGGCGGCGCGCCGGCCCGCTGCATCGGCTGTTCGGCGCAACCCCGGAATCCGGGGCGTCGGCACGGTACAATAGCGTCTTTGACCGTCGGCCTGCCGCGCCCCAGGCGCCGGCCGCCCTTTTTTCCCGCGCCGCCGTGCCCTGTCCGGCCGCGCCGCCTTACCCGTCCGAAGGATTCCATGAGTCTCAAATGCGGCATCGTCGGCTTGCCCAACGTCGGCAAGTCCACCCTGTTCAATGCGCTGACCAAGGCCGGCATCGCCGCCGAGAACTACCCGTTCTGCACGATCGAGCCGAACGTCGGCATCGTCGAAGTGCCCGATACGCGCCTGAAGGGGCTCTCCGAGATCGTCAAGCCCGAGCGCGTCGTGCCGGCCGTCGTCGAATTCGTCGACATCGCGGGCCTCGTCGCGGGCGCGAGCAAGGGCGAAGGCCTCGGCAACCAGTTCCTCGCGAACATCCGCGAAACCGATGCGATCACGCACGTCGTGCGCTGCTTCGAGGACGAGAACGTCATTCACGTCGCCGGCAAGGTCAGCCCGATCGACGACATCGAGGTGATCAACACCGAACTCGCGCTCGCCGACCTGAGCACCGTCGAGAAGGCGCTCACGCGCTATTCGAAGGCCGCGAAGTCGGGCAACGACAAGGAAGCGGCCAAGCTCGTCGCGGTGCTCGACAAGGTGCGCGCGCAGCTCGACCAGGGCAAGGCCGTGCGCGGCCTCGCGCTGTCGGACGACGAAGCGGCGCTGCTCAAGCCGTTCTGCCTGATCACCGCGAAGCCGGCGATGTACGTCGCCAACGTGAAGGACGACGGCTTCGAGAACAACCCGCACCTCGATGCGGTGCGCAAGTACGCGGAAAGCGAGAATGCGCCGGTGGTCGCCGTATGCGCGGCAATCGAGGCGGAAATCGCGGATCTCGACGACGCGGACAAGGAAGCGTTCCTCGCCGACATGGGTATGGAAGAGCCGGGCCTCGACCGCGTGATCCGCGCGGGCTTCAAGCTGCTCGGCCTGCAGACCTACTTCACCGCGGGCGTGAAGGAAGTGCGCGCATGGACGATCCATATCGGCGACACGGCGCCGCAGGCGGCCGGCGTGATCCACACCGACTTCGAGCGCGGCTTCATCCGCGCGCAGACGATCGCGTTCGACGACTTCATCACCTACAAGGGTGAACAGGGCGCGAAGGAAGCCGGCAAGATGCGCGCGGAAGGGAAGGAATATGTCGTGCACGATGGCGACGTGATGAACTTCCTGTTCAACGTCTGAGCACATCAACCGACGCTGTTTCGTGCAGTGTCAGAGTAGCCCGGAAAGGCCCGCGAACAGCGGGCCTTTCTTTATTCAGGAGCGACTCGTGAAGGCTTGCGGGAAGTGTCCGCGGAGAGCCTGTTCGTCATCTTCGTCGGCACCGCCGATTGCAGATGCAGATGCAGATGCCGCACCCCATTGCCGAACGCCCTGCGTTGCCATCGGCAAGTGCATCCGTTTACCCCGACAAAGCAAGTGGCCCGACCGGAAAACGCCGATCGGGCCATTTTTCATGACGGGCGGCTCCGCCGCCACGCCGTCACATCACCTCATCACATCACCGACACCCGCCGCCCCGCGCTCGCCTGCGCATCGCGGCCGCGCTTGTTCAGCCACGACGCAAACAGCACGATCAACGCCAGCACGGCCGTCGCACCGACTTCCATCCGGTGCTCCTCGCTGACGAACATCACGGTCAGCGTGCTGCAGATGAACAGGATCACGGCCCACGTGAGCCACGGGAACATCCACATCCGCAGCGTCAGGTCGGCGCCGCCCGATTCGAGCGTCTTGCGCATCCGCAGCTGCGAGATCGCGATCACGAGATACACGAGCAGCGCGATCGCACCCGACGTCGCTAGCAGGAAGCCGAACACCTGCTCCGGCATCAGGTAGTTCGCGATCACGGTCACGAAGCCGAATGCCGTCGACGCGAGCACGGCCGCACGCGGCGTGCCGGTCGAATCGGTGCGATGCAGGAACGCAGGCGCGTCCTTGCGCTTCGACAGCGAGAACAGCATCCGCGACGCCGTGTACAGCGCCGAATTCAGGCAGCTCGCGACCGATACGAGCACGATCACGTCGATGATCGCCTTCGCGTTCGGGATGCCGATCAGCTCCATCGCGCGCTGATACGAGCCGTGCTTCGGCAGCAGCGGGTCGTTCCACGGCACGATGGCCGCGACGACGAGAATCGAGCCGAGATAGAACAGCGTGATGCGCCAGATCACCGAGTTCGTCGCACGCACGATCTGGCGCTGCGGGTTGTCCGATTCGGCGGCCGCGATCGTCACGATCTCGGTGCCGAGGAACGAGAACATCGTCGTCAGCATCGCCGCCAGCACCGCACCGGCGCCGTTCGGCATGAAGCCCTGATGCGCGAACAGGTTCGACACGCCCGATACGGCCGGCGCCGGAATGATCCCGACGATCGCCGCGCCGCCGATGCACAGGAACACGACGATCGCAACGACCTTGATCAGCGCGAACCAGAATTCGAATTCGCCGTAGTTCTTGACGGAAAAGAGGTTGGTGACGGTGAGCAGCAGCGTGATGCCGAGCGCGAAGATCCAGGTCGCAACGCCCGGGAACCATGCATTGAGGATGGTCGCCGCAGCCGTCGCCTCGATCGGGATCACGAGCACCCAGAACCACCAGTACAGCCAGCCGATCGAGAAGCCGGCCCAGTGGCCGATCGCGCGATCGGCATAGGTCGAGAACGACCCGCTGTCCGGATGCGCGACGGCCATCTCGCCGAGCATGCGCATCACCAGGACGACCAGCACGCCCGCGATCGCGTACGCGAGTATCGACGCCGGACCGGCTTCCGCGATCGCGTGGCCGGAGCCGACGAACAAGCCCGCGCCGATGACGCCGGCAATCGACATCATCGTCACGTGACGCTGCTTCAGGCCCGTGCCGAGGCCTGTGTTGCTTCCACTCATCTGTCTCTCTCCAAAAAACGGTTCCGGTACGACCGGGTGTCGCGTAAAGGCGGCGCGGGGAGTTGTCGTTCTTGAGTCGGGCCGGGCGCGGCGCCTGCGTCGCATGCAGGCCCGAGGCCGGATCGGGGCCGTTCCGGTGGGACGCGCCGCGCAGTCTGCGAAGCTGCGTGGGCGATGCGGCGCACGAGGCGCCGGCGCATCGCGTGCGCCCGTTCCGTCGGCTTTCGTCAGCCGCCTTCGAAGCGAAGGAGTGTAAGCATCAAACGGTTCTTCACTAAGAACCAATTGAAGAATTTCGATGGGACCACTTGTTGCGTCGATGCGAGCCGATGCAACAAGTGGTCCGGTTGGCGCCGGCTCGCGCCGTCAGGACGCTTCCGTCAAAGGCAATCCGGCAGTGTGGCGCGCCAGACGCTCAGTTCCCGCCGCGCGCGGCTTCGTCCCGCCATTTGGCAGGCACGATGGCGTGCCACTCTCGCAGAAGCAGGTTTTTCACGGCGTCGGGATGCGCGGCCGACAGGCGCACCAGCACGATCGGCCAGCCCGCGTAGTGATCGGTCACGTAATACACGTCGGGTTCCGATTCGATCAGCCACGCGCGTTCGTCGGGGCCGACGCCCTTCACGACGAGCGTGTCGCCGTCCTCGCGCAGCCGCGCGAGCAGCTTGCCCTTCACCTTGAGTGCGGGCGTGCCGTACGACGTGCCTTCCTCGACGCCGCGCCACGCCAGCGCGATCTGCCGGACTTCGTCGAATGTCACGATGCCTCCCCGACCGTTGGTCGACGGTTGACGGTTCGGCCACCCTATCGGAAATCGCGCGGCACGCCCAGCAGCGTGCGCTATCCGCCGGCCGCGCGCGCGGACACCGGCGCACGTCCGGTGGTCGCGACGATGGCGAACGCGATCGCATTGGCGACGGCGCTCGCGAGGATCGGCACGAGATAGCCGCCCCCCGCGTCGTAGATGAAGCCGGCAGCGGCCGGCCCGATCAGCGTGCCGAACGCGACGCTCGTGTACAGGATGCCGATGATCGCGCTCACGTTGCGTCCGCCGAAATAGTCCATCACGACCGCCGGCAGCACGGCGACCCAGCCGCCATAGAACACGCCGAACACGAGTGCGAACGCGGCAAGCGTCGCAATGGTGCCGGCGCCCGCCCACGCAACGAGTGCAACGGCCATGCCCGCGAACATCGCGAGCAGCGATGCGCGGCGGCCGAAGCGGTCGGCGAGGCCGCCGAGGAAAAAGCGGCCGGCCGTACTGCCGACGCCGATCGCGCCGAGCAGCAGCACGGCCGTCGATGGCGCGACGCCATGATCGAGCGCGTACGGCACGAGGTGGACGAACGGCACGAATACGCCGAACGAGCATACGAGACAAGCGGCGTAGAGGCTCGCGAACGGCCGCGACGTGACGGCCTCGCGCACCGTCGCGCCAGCGTGCACGGTCGTGGCGGCCGCGCCGGCTACGAAAGCACCGGTATTCCGGCCGCCGTCGCCGGCCGCGTCGCCATCCGGCAACAACCCGCGCCCGCGCGGATCGTTCTCGATCAGCAGCGACATGCCTGCCCCCAGGACCACCGCGATCGCTGCCAGCGTGAAATACGCACCGCGCCAGCCGACATGCGCGATCAACGCGGACGCGAGCGGCGGCATCGCGAGCGTGCCGACGCCGATCCCCGCGACCGCGAGCCCCGACGCGAAGCCGCGCCGGCGGACGAACCAGCGCTGCACCGCGCCGACGGCCGGCACATATGCGCAGCCGACGCCGAGACCGACACCGAGCCCGTACGCGACATAGACCTGCAGCAGCGTGTGCGCGGCGCCGGCGGCGGCGAGCCCGGCCCCCGTCAGCAGCATGCCGGCGACGGCGAGCCGCCGCGAGCCGAAGCGATCCGCAAGCGGCCCGCTGACGATACCGAAGCCGAAATACAGGAAGCCGGCGAGCGAGAACACGAGCGAGATCTGCCCGCGCGATGCGGCGAAATCGCGCTGCAGCGACTCGACGAACGCGCTGAACGTATACGCGCTGCCGAACCCGACGAACGTGACGGCGAACGCGGCCGCGACCACGTACCAGCCGTAGAAGTGGCGCGATGCGCCCGGGCGGTTCATGACGATGCTCCTCTCAGGTCCCTCCGGACGCCGCGCGGCATCCGGATTGCCTCATGGATATAGTTGAACTATGTTGATCGTATCGGCCGCCGCGAGGCAGCCCTGCAGAATGCGATCCGATGCGACAACGGTACTCGCGCGTACGTATCGCCTCAAACGATATTTCGTCGGCCTTTCGCTTTAGAAAATCTGAATGAATCGTTCCCGCCTGCCGCCGCTCAACGCGCTGCGTGCATTCGAAGCGGCCGCCCGCCACCTGTCGGTGAAGTCGGCGGCCGAGGAGCTGTCGGTCACGCCCGGCGCGGTGAGCCAGATGATCCGCACGCTCGAGACGCATCTCGGCGTGCAACTGTTCGAGCGCGTCAACCGCGGCATCCTGCTGACGGCCGCCGGCCGCGACTACCTGCCGCCGGTGCGCAACGCATTCCGGCAGATCGCCGATGCGTCGCAGCGCGTGTCGGGCGCCGCCGACAGCGGCGTGCTGACGGTGAGCGTCACGCCGTTCTTCGCGTCCGCGTGGCTCGTGCCGCGCCTCGCGCAGTTCCGGCACGCGTGCCCGGACGTCGACCTGCAGATCGTCACGAGCCATGCACTCGCGGATTTCGCACGCGACGGCGTCGACGTCGCGATCCGTCACGGCCTCGGGCGCTACATCGGGCTGTGCAGCGAGCGCCTGCTGACGGTGGAAATCGTCGCGCTCGCGTCGCCCGAACTCGTCGCGCGGCTCGGCATGCCGGCGACACCGGCCGATCTCGTCGGCTGGCCGCACCTGCACGATGCCGAGCGCAAGGGCTGGCACATCTGGTTCGGCGCGCAGCGTATCGACGATTTCGGCCCGCCCCGCGGCCCCGCGTTCGACGACTCCGGCCTGTTGCTGCAGGCGATCGTCGCCGGCCAGGGCGCCGGGCTGCTGCCGGCCGCGATGGTGCGCGGCGAGCTCGAAAGCGGCCGGCTTGTGCAGCTCGCCGACGTCGCGTGGCTCGACGATTTCGCGTACTACCTCGTCTATCCGCCGCATCACGCGGAACGGCCGAAGGTCGCCGCATTCCGCCGGTGGATTCTCGACGCCGCGCAGGCCGACGGCGCGGCATCGATGTCCGGCACGGCATAACGTCGCTCCACCGCGAGGCGCCGGCGCCGATCCATGGCCGATCGGCTAACATGCGGCGCGGGCCATCGGCCCGACATCGATAACAACAGACCGAGAGAGACCATGCCTGCCCTGCTCCGCCGCGCGACGCACGTTGCGACGCTGTCGATCGCGCTCTTCGTCGCGTGCGCCGCCCAGCCTCCTTCCGCATATGCGTACCGCGCACCGCCCGGCTACGGCCACGAAGCCGATCTCGACCGTCACGACACGTATCGCAACCGCGACGGCGAAACCGTGCATGCGCCCGCACATTCGAAATCGGGCCGCGTGCCCGACGGCGCAAGCGCGCGCTGCCGCGACGGCACGTACAGCTTCAGCCGCCACCGGCGCGGCACGTGCTCGGGGCACGGCGGCGTCGCCGCGTGGCTGTGAACGCCGCGCGTCCGAATGCGTGCGTCGTTCCAGCGACACCCGGCGGCGAAGTACAATAGCCGCTCGCGCCGCCGCCATACGGCGACGCCGCCGCGCCTTGCGCGGCACGCTCCGTACCGAATCACCCGACGCCGCCATGCCAGCGCGCTGCGCGGCCGTCTCAACTTCTGACTTTCACACCCAAATGGCCCAATACGTTTTCACGATGAACCGGGTCGGCAAGATCGTGCCGCCCAAGCGCCAGATCCTGAAGGACATCTCGCTGTCGTTCTTTCCGGGCGCGAAGATCGGCGTGCTCGGCCTGAACGGCTCGGGCAAGTCGACGCTGATCCGCATCATGGCGGGCGTCGACAAGGACATCGAAGGCGAAGCGACGCCGATGCCGAACCTGAACATCGGCTACCTGCCGCAGGAACCGCAGCTCGACCCGACGAAGACCGTGCGCGAAGCCGTCGAGGAAGGCCTCGGCGACCTGTTCCAGGCCAACAAGAAGCTCGAAGAGATCTACGCGGCGTATGCCGAGCCGGACGCCGACTTCGACGCGCTCGCGGCCGAACAGGCGAAGTACGAGGCAATTCTCGCGTCGAGCGACGGCGGCAGCCCCGAGCAGCAGCTCGAAGTGGCCGCGGACGCGCTGCGCCTGCCGGCGTGGGACGCGAAGATCGAGCACCTGTCCGGCGGCGAAAAGCGCCGCGTCGCACTGTGCAAGCTGCTGCTCGAAAAGCCCGACATGCTGCTGCTCGACGAACCGACCAACCACCTCGACGCCGAATCGGTCGACTGGCTCGAGCAGTTCCTGGTGCGCTTCCCGGGCACCGTCGTCGCCGTCACGCACGATCGCTACTTCCTCGACAACGCGGCCGAGTGGATTCTCGAACTCGACCGAGGCCACGGCATTCCGTGGAAGGGCAACTACAGCAGCTGGCTCGACCAGAAGGAAGAGCGCCTGAAGCAGGAAGAAGCGTCGGAATCGGCGCGCCAGAAGGCGATCAAGAAGGAACTGGAGTGGGTGCGCCAGAACCCGAAGGGCCGTCAGGCCAAGTCGAAGGCGCGTATTGCACGCTTCGAGGAGCTGAACAGCCAGGAATACCAGAAGCGCAACGAAACGCAGGAAATCTTCATTCCGGTCGGCGACCGCCTCGGCAATGAAGTGATCGAGTTCAAGAACGTCAGCAAGGCGTTCGGCGACCGCCTGCTGATCGACAACCTGAGCCTGAAGATCCCGGCCGGCGCAATCGTCGGCATCATCGGCCCGAACGGCGCCGGCAAGTCGACGCTGTTCCGGATGCTGACGGGCAAGGAGCAGCCGGATTCGGGCGAGGTCGTGATGGGCCCGACGGTGAAGCTCGCGTACGTCGACCAGAGCCGCGATGCGCTCGACGGCTCGAAGACGGTGTTCGAGGAAATCTCGGGCGGCGCCGACGTGCTGACGGTCGGCAAGTACGAGACGCCGTCGCGCGCGTACATCGGTCGCTTCAACTTCAAGGGCGGCGACCAGCAGAAGATCGTCGGCAACCTGTCCGGCGGCGAACGCGGTCGCCTGCACCTCGCGAAGACGCTGATCTCGGGCGGCAACGTGCTGCTGCTCGACGAACCGTCGAACGACCTCGACGTCGAAACGCTGCGCGCGCTGGAAGACGCACTGCTCGAATTCGCGGGCTCGGTGATGGTGATCTCGCACGATCGCTGGTTCCTCGACCGGATCGCGACGCACATCCTCGCGTTCGAAGGCGATTCGCAGGTGACGTTCTTCGACGGCAACTACCAGGAGTACGAAGCCGACAAGCGCGCGCGCCTCGGCGAGGAAGCCGCGAAGCCGCACCGACTGCGCTACAAGCCGATCAGCCGCTGACCGGCGCGGCCCGGGCGCCCGGCACTGCGGCAACGCGGGGCCGGATGCCGTAGGTGGCCGCTCCCGGAGGCAAAACGACAAAGCGGGCCCGTGGCCCGCTTTTTTTATCTGCCGGGCGCTCGCCCGCCGCCTACGCGAGCGCGCCCAGCTCGCGCAACCGCGCCTCGGTCTGCGCCGCACTCGTGTGATGAATGCCGTGCCAGCCGAGCGCCGTCGCGGCCGCTGCGTTCTTCGCGTTGTCGTCGATGAACACGAGCTCGTGCGGCGCGATGCCCGGCAGGTGCGGTTCGATCCGCGCGTGCATCTCGCGGTAGATCGCCGGATCGGGTTTCACGAGCTTCACGCGGCCCGACACGACGATGTCCTTGAAGCGCCGCAGGACCGGGAAATTGTCCCACGCATACGGAAACGTCTGCGCGGACCAGTTCGTCAGCCCGAACAGCGGCATCCCCTGCGCGTCGAGCCGGTCGACGAGCGCGGCGCCTTCGTCGAGCACGCCGCCGATCATCTCGTGCCAGCGTGCGTAGAACGCGCGGATCAGCGCGTCGTGCTCCGGAAACTTCGCGACGAGCTCGGCCGTACCTTCGTCGATCGTCTGCCCGCCGTCCTGGCGAATCACCCAGTCCATCGCGCAGACATGCGTGAGGAACCAGCGTCGCTCGGCCTCGTCGGGAATCAGTTGCCGGTAAAGGTAGTCGGGGCTCCAGTCGATCAGCACGCCGCCGAAATCGAACACCACGGCCTTGATCGTCATGCGAACTCCGTCGCAAGCACGTCGGCGAGAGGACGCGGCGTGACCGCGTTGCCCGACAGCGAATTGTTTGCCCAGACAAAGTGATGATGCGCGACGATCTGCGCGGCCGCCAGGTGCGCACGCTCGTTCGTCGTGTGCAGGTCGGACACGACGGTCGTCCGGTAGCCGAGCAGTGCCGCACGGCGCGCGGCCGAATCGACGCAGAACTCGGTCGCATAGCCGCAGATCAGCACCGAACGGATGCCGTGGCGGTCGAGCTGCGCCGCGAGCGGCGTGTCGTGGAACGAGTCGCTCACCTGCTTGCGCACGCGCCAGTCGTCGCTCCCGACGACCAGCCCCGCATGCAGCTCCCAGCCCGGCGTGCCGGGCACGATGTCGTCGTCCGCGTCGCCGTCGTGCTGAACGAAGCACACGGGCGCATTCGCCGCGCGTGCCGCCGCCGTCAACCGGTTGATGCCCGACACCACGTCGTCGAGCCGGTACGCGGGCTGCGCCCGCTCCACCAGCCCGCGCTGCATGTCGACCACGATCACTGCGGTGTCCGCCATATTTTGCCCTCGCTGTTGTGGTTCGGCCGTCGTCCGGCCGTTATCGCACGTCGCGTCAGATCGGCTGCGTGCGCGCGTCGAGCCATGCCTTCGCGTCGCCGCTCAGGTGCCGGCCGACGCGCTCGCGCACCGTCGCGTGATACGTGTTCAGCCACGCGCGCTCTTCGTCGTGCAGCATCTCGATCAGCACGCAGCGCGTGTCGATCGGGCACAGCGTCAGCGTCTCGAACGCGAGGAAATCGCCGAACTCGGTCTTCCCGGCCGCGCGGTTCACGACCAGGTTCTCGATCCGGATGCCCCACTGGCCGGGGCGGTACACGCCCGGCTCGATCGACGTGATCATCCCCTCTTCCATCGCCGTGTACGGCTCGGCCGGCGCGTAGTGCGAGATGACCTGCGGGCCCTCGTGCACGTTCAGGAAATAGCCGACGCCATGCCCCGTGCCGTGGCCGTAGTCGAGCCCGGCCGCCCACATCGGCGCGCGCGCGATCGCGTCGAGCATCGGCGAGCGGATGCCGCGCGGGAAGCGTGCGCGCGACAGCGCCATCATCGATTTCAGCACGATCGTGAAATCGCGCCGCTGCAGGTCGCTGACGGTGCCGACCGGCACGACGCGCGTGATGTCGGTCGTGCCCGTCACGTACTGGCCGCCCGAATCGATCAGCAGCAGGCCGTCGCCGGCGATCGTCGCGTGCGACTCGGGCGTTGCATGGTAATGCGGCATCGCGCCGTTCGCGTTGAAGCCGGCGATCGTCGCAAAGCTCGGCGATACATACCCGGGGCGCCGTGCGCGCGCGGCCGTGAGCTTCTCCTCGATCGTCAGTTCGGTGATCGTCTCGCGGTTCACTGCCTGCTCGAACCAGGCGAAGAATTCCGCGAGCGCGGCGCCGTCGTGCTCCATCGTCACGCGCACGTGCTCGATCTCGGCGGACGTCTTGCGCGACTTCGCGAACGTCGACGGATTCACGGCCTCGACGAGCTTCACGCCGGCCGGCACGGCCTCGAGCGTGCCGAACGTCACGCGGCGCGGGTCGACCAGCAGCGTCGCACCGTCGGGCAATGCCGCGAGCGATGCGCGTGCGGCATCGTATGCACGGACGTCGACGCCGTCCTGCGCGAGCGACGCGGCCAGCGCCGGCGACACCTTGCCGTCGGCGACGAACAGCGTCGCGCGATCGGCGCCGATCATTGCGTGCGCAACGAACACGGGATTGAAGTTGACGTCGGCGCCGCGCAGGTTGAACAGCCAGGCCAGATCGTCGAGCGTCGACACGAAATGCCACTGCGCGCCCTGCGCATGCATCGCGCGGCGCACTTCCGCCAGCTTGCTCGCGCGCGTCGTGTCCGCCTGCGGCGCCGCGTGCTCGAACACCGCGTCGCCGGGCAGCCCCGGCCGCTCGGGCCAGATCGCGTCGAGCAGGTCGAGATCGGTGCGCAGCGCGATGCCGCGCGCGCTCAGCGCGGCCGTCAGCCCGCGCGCGGCCGCGACGCCGAGCACGGCGCCGTCGACGCCGACCGTCGCGCCCGCCGCCACGTTCTGCGCGAGCCAGTCGACGTGCGGCGCGCTCTGCTGCCCGCCCGTCATCTTCATCAACTGCACGCCCGTGCCGGCCAGTTCGGCATCGGCCTGCACCCAGTAGCGGCTGTCGACCCACAGCCCCGCGAAATCCGCGGTCACGACCAGCGTGCCGACCGAGCCCGTGAAGCCGGACAGCCAGCGGCGGGCCTGCCAGCGCTCGGGCAGGTATTCGGACAGGTGGGGATCGGCGGACGGCACGAGATAGGCGGCCAGGTCCTCGCGGGCCATGGCGCCGCGCAGCAGCGCGAGGCGGGCCGGCACCGACGAGACTTCGGGAAGACGGGCATTCATGATTTCACCTGAGAGCATTCAGCGACGGGCCGACAGCGCGACCGTCACGGCTACGGCAAGGAACGCGACGCCGGTGCAGACCGGCCATTCGAGCGTCTCGCCATCGTAAAACAGTCCCGAGAGATTGCCGGCCATGCGGGCGGCAGCCGCACCCACGATGCCGACGAGTACCGCGACCCACCACGCCGGCCGGCCCGTGCGCCGCATCGGGTGCAGCCATCGGCCGAACAGCCCGACGGCCGCTCCCAGGACAAGGATTCCAAACCAGTTCATTCGACGCCTTCTATAAATTCGGATTCGTCCCATAGGCGTGAACGTTGCCAGCGGCTAGCATCGATTCATCCATCGAACCCGAGACCAGCCGGGCGCCGCGAACGTTCGAGTGTAGGGGCCGACTCGACGTTATGGCAAGCGCGCACCGGCTACCGTATTGAAGAAACTCTCATGCGAATCGCTCTGATCGATCCGGAGGCGCGTCATGCCGCGCTCCTGAACCGCCTGCTCTTTGCAGGCGGTCATGTGTGCCACGCGTTTTCGTCCAGCACGGCGTTCTTCGAATGGCTCGCCACCGACACCTGCGACATGCTGATCACCGGCAACTGGGCCGGCGACCAGCCTGCCGAGGAAGTCATACCGCGCGCGCAGACGATCCTGCCCGGGCTGCCGGCCATCGCCGTGATGCAGTTGCCGCGCGAAAGCGAAATCGTATCGTGCCTGCACGCGGGCGCCGACGATTGCCTCGTGCGCCCCGTGAGCGGGCCCGAACTGCTCGCGCGCGTCAACGCGCTGAGCCGGCGCGCCGGCGTGCGCCGGTCGCCGACCCGCTCGCGCGAAATGTATGGCGAATACGCATTCGACGCCACGCATTGCCTTGTGCGCTTCGGCAACGCAATCGTTTCACTCACGCCCAAAGAGTTCCGCTTCGCGCAGTTGCTGTTCGCGAACCTGTCGCGGCCCGTGTCGCGCGCCCATATCCTCGAAACGGTGTGGGCCCGCCGCCGCGACATGAAGTCGCGCACGCTCGATACGCATGCGTCCCGGCTGCGCAGCAAGTTACAGCTGCTTCCGGAGCATGGCTACCGCCTGTTGCCGCTCTACGGCTATGGCTACCAGCTCGACCGCGTGCCGATCGAGCCCCCAAATTCCCGGCCGCGCCACGCCGATGCCCGGTATGCGGCGAGTGAGGAAATCGCTGAAACGCTATAATATGGGGCTAAACGATAGCCCTCGATATGCAACTCCTCACGATCGGAATCAATCACCACACTGCGCCTGTCGCCCTGCGCGAACGCGTGGCGTTTCCGCTCGAGCAGATCAAGCCGGCTCTCGTCACGTTCAAGAACGTGTTTCTCGGGCCCCAGGCGCCCAATACGCCCGAAGCGGCGATCCTCTCCACCTGCAACCGCACCGAACTGTATTGCGCGACCGACGATCGCGCAGCACGTGAAGGCGCGGTCCGCTGGCTGTCGGAGTATCACCGGATTCCGGTCGACGAGCTCGCCCCGCATGTTTATGCGCTGCCTCAGTCGGAAGCGGTCCGCCATGCATTCCGCGTCGCATCCGGCCTCGATTCGATGGTGCTTGGCGAAACGCAGATTCTGGGCCAGATGAAGGACGCCGTGCGCACCGCGACGGAAGCCGGCGCGCTCGGCACCTATCTGAACCAGCTGTTCCAGCGCACGTTCGCGGTGGCGAAGGAAGTACGCGGCACGACCGAGATCGGCACGCAATCGGTGTCGATGGCCGCCGCCGCGGTCCGCCTCGCACAGCGGATCTTCGAAAAGGTATCGGATCAGCGCGTGCTGTTCATCGGCGCCGGAGAGATGATCGAGCTGTGTGCGACGCACTTCGCCGCGCAAGGCCCGCGCGAACTCGTCGTCGCGAACCGCACGGCCGAACGCGGCCAACGGCTCGCCGAACGCTTCAACGGCCGCGCGATGCCGCTCGCTGATCTGCCGGCCCGCATGCAGGAATTCGACATCATCGTGTCGTGCACGGCGTCGACGCTGCCGATCATCGGCCTCGGCGCGGTCGAGCGCGCGGTGAAGGCGCGCCGCCACCGGCCGATCTTCATGGTCGACCTCGCGGTGCCGCGCGACATCGAGCCCGAAGTCGGCAAGCTGAAGGACGTGTTCCTCTACACCGTCGACGATCTCGGCGCGATCGTGCGCGAAGGCAACGCATCGCGCCAGGCGGCGGTCGCGCAGGCTGAAGCGATCATCGAAACGCGCGTGCAGAATTTCATGCAATGGCTCGACACGCGCAGCGTCGTGCCCGTGATTCGTCACATGCATACGCAGGCCGACGCGCTGCGCCGTGCCGAAGTCGACAAGGCGCAGAAGCTGCTCGCGCGCGGCGACGATCCGGCCGCCGTGCTCGAAGCGCTGTCGCAGGCGCTGACTAACAAGCTGATCCACGGCCCGACGAGCGCGCTCAACCGCGTGAACGGCGCCGATCGCGATTCGCTGATCGACCTGATGCGCGGCTTCTACCAGCACGCGCCGCGGTCGAACGACCAGTCCGGCCACTAGCGCCGGCCGGTCGCCCTGCCGCCGGCCGCGAGCCGGCCTATCCTTTCCGAATACCCTTGCCCGGGAGCGCCGCTCCACACCATGAAGACGAGCATGCAACGCAAGCTCGACCAGCTGTCCACACGGCTGGCCGAACTGAACGACCTGCTGAGCCGCGAAAACGTCACGGCCGATCTCGACCAGTACCGCAAGCTGACGCGCGAACATGCGGAACTCGGCCCGGTCGTCGAGCAGTACGCGCTGTGGCGCCAGTCGCGCAGCGACGAAACGGCCGCGCAGGAGCTGCTCGCCGATCCGTCGATGCGCGATTTCGCCGAGGACGAGATCCGCAGCGCGCGAGAAAGCATGGCCCGCCTCGAGGTCGAGTTGCAGAAAATGCTGCTGCCGAAGGATCCGAACGACGATCGCAACATCTTCCTCGAAATCCGCGCGGGCACGGGCGGCGACGAATCGGCGCTGTTCGCGGGCGACCTGCTGCGCATGTACCTGCGCTTCGCGGAACGCCATCGCTGGCAGGTCGAGATGATGTCGGAGAGCGCGTCGGATCTCGGCGGCTACAAGGAAGTGATCGTGCGGATCGCGGGCCAGGGCGCGTATTCGCGCCTGAAGTTCGAATCGGGCGGCCATCGCGTGCAGCGCGTGCCGGCGACCGAGACGCAGGGGCGCATCCATACGTCCGCGTGCACGGTCGCGGTGATGCCGGAAGCCGACGAGATCGGCGAGGTCGAGATCAATCCGGCCGACCTGCGGATCGATACGTTCCGTGCGTCCGGTGCGGGCGGCCAGCACATCAACAAGACCGATTCGGCGGTGCGCGTCACGCACATCCCGACCGGCATCGTCGTCGAGTGCCAGGACGACCGTTCGCAGCACAAGAACAAGGATCGCGCGCTGAAGGTGCTCGCCGCGCGCATCAAGGACAAGCAGTATCACGAGCAGCACGCGAAGGAAGCGGCGACGCGCAAGAGCCTGATCGGCTCCGGCGACCGCTCGGAGCGGATCCGCACGTACAACTTCCCGCAAGGCCGGATGACCGATCACCGGATCAACCTGACGCTGTACCGGCTCGAGGCGATCATGGACGGCGATCTCGACGAACTGATCGGCGTGCTCGTCAGCGAGCACCAGGCCGAACTGCTCGCGTCGCTCGGCGACGCCGACTGAGGCTGCGATGCCCGACACCACCGCCGACGAACTGCTGCGCGCGTCGCCGCTCGACGCGGTCGATGCGCGCGTGCTGCTCGCGCACGCGCTCGGCTGGACCCGCACGCAACTGATCACGCGTGGCGACGCACCGCTCGACGCTGCCGCGGTCGAACGTTATCGCGCGCTCGAAGCGCGCCGCGTGGCCGGCGAACCGGTCGCGCAGCTCGTCGGGATGCGCGAATTCTTCGGCAGGCCGTTCGACGTGACGCCCGACGTGCTGATCCCGCGCCCCGAAACCGAACTGCTCGTCGAAGCCGCGCTCGACGCGATCGACGGGCTGCCGCATCCGGCCGTGCTCGATCTCGGCACCGGCAGCGGCGCGATCGCCGTATCGATCGCGGCCGAGCGTCCCGATGCACGCGTGTGGGCGCTCGACCGTTCGCCGGCCGCGCTCGCAGTCGCGCAACGCAACGCCGGCAAGCTGCTCGACGCGCACCGCCCCGGCGGCCCGCTGCACTGGCTGCAGAGCGACTGGTACACGGCGCTCGATCCGGCGCTCGCATTCGACACGATCGTCAGCAACCCGCCGTACATCGCGCAGCACGATCCGCACCTCGCGCAGGGCGATCTGCGTTTCGAGCCGCGCGGCGCGCTTACCGACGACGCCGACGGCCTCAGCGCGATCCGCACGATCGTCGCGGGCGCCGGCGCCTACCTGAAACCGGGCGGCACGCTGTGGATCGAGCACGGCTACGACCAGGCCGAAGCCGTCCGCGCGGTGCTGTCGTCGCACGGCTTCGTCGCGGTCGAATCGCTCGCCGATCTCGCGGCGATCGAACGCACGACCGGTGGCCGCCTGCCGGGCTGATGCCCGGCCCGCCCGGTTGAAATCCGCTATCATTTCGATCTAACGCCCCGCAAACGCAAGGTCAGTCATGGACACCCAACAACGTATCAAGCAAATCGTCGACGAAAACCAGGTCGTGCTCTTCATGAAGGGCAACGCGCAATTCCCGATGTGCGGCTTCTCGGGCCGCGCGGTGCAGGTGCTGAAGGCCTGCGGCGTCGACCAGTTCAAGACGGTCAACGTGCTCGAGGACGACGAGATCCGCCAGGGCATCAAGGAATTCTCGAACTGGCCGACCATCCCGCAGCTCTATGTGAAGGGCGAATTCATCGGCGGCTCGGACATCATGATGGAGATGTACCAGTCGGGCGAGCTGCAGCAACTGTTCGCCGCCGCGTAACACGCCCCACCCGCTCCCCTTTCGATGGCATCTCCCAGCGCGCCGCCACGCCGGCTGATCGTCGCGATCACCGGCGCCACCGGCGCGATCTACGGCGTGCGGCTGCTCGACCTGCTGCGCGCCGCCGGCGGCGTCGAAACGCATCTGCTGATTTCGAACGCCGGCTGGCTCAACATCCAGCATGAACTGAAGCTGCCGAAGGCCGATGTCGAAAGCCGTGCGGACGTCGTGCATTCGGTGCGCGACGTCGGCGCGACGATCGCGTCGGGCTCGTTCGCAACCGACGGGATGGTGATCGCGCCATGCTCGATGAAGACGCTCGCGAGCGTCGCGCACGGGCTGTCCGACAACCTGATCACGCGCGCGGCCGACGTCACGCTGAAGGAACGCCGCCGTCTCGTGCTGATGGTGCGCGAAACGCCGTTCAACCTCGCGCATCTGCGCAACATGACCGCCGTCACCGAAATGGGCGGCATCGTCTTTCCGCCGTTGCCCGCGTTCTACGCGATGCCGAAGACGATCGAGGAACTCGTCGACCAGACCGTCACCCGCGTGCTCGACCTGTTCGCGCTCAGCGCACCGCTGACGACACCGTGGGCCGGCATCCGGCACGCGCAGTAAGCCGATCGCCGCACCCGCTTCTTCGTGCATCTTCGCCGATTCAATCGGCAATTCATTCGATTTCACGCGTACTGACGTCTATCCACACCAGAGCGCGTTGCATCGCGACGATTATCAACAAACAAGCATCAATCAAATTCCGCGACGCGGATTTATCAATGCACGGTGCGCGCCTATAGTCACAGGCAAACCCTTTTGCAGGCCACCGCCATGAACCGCTTGCCTTCGCTGTACCTGTCCCACGGCGCGCCGACGCTGCCGATCGACCCGACGCTGCCGTCCGGCGCGTTCACGCACCTCGGCGCCGAATTGCCGCGCCCGCGCGCGGTGCTGATGCTGTCCGCGCACTGGGGCACGCAACAGCCGGTCGCGAGCGTCGCCGCGCACCCGGAAACGATCCACGACTTCTACGGCTTTCCGCGCGCGCTGTACGAGATCCGCTATCCGGCGCCGGGTGCCCCCGACGTCGCCGAGCGCGCGGCCGCGCTGCTGAACGCGGCGGACATCGCGACCGCGACGACCGAGCACGGGCTCGACCACGGCGCGTGGGTGCCGATGCTGCTGATGTTCCCGGAGGCCGACGTGCCGGTCGCGCAGTTGTCGATCCAGCCGCGCGCGGACGCGGCCCATCACTTCGCGCTCGGCCGCGCGCTGCGGCCGCTGCGCGACGAAGGCGTGATGGTGATCGGCTCGGGCCAGATCACGCACAACCTGCGTGCCGCCGATTTCAGCGCGGCGCCCGAGGATGCGGACCCGCGCGTGGCGGAATTCACCGACTGGTTCGAGGCGAAGCTCGCCGCGCGCGACGTCGACGCGCTGCTCGACTACCGCCGGCAGGCACCGCATGCGGCGCTGATGCATCCGACCGACGAACATCTGCTGCCGGTGTTCACGGCGCTCGGCGCGGCGGACGACGACTACCAGCTCGGCATCCAGTCGCTCGGCACCTACCAGCGCGTGCTCGCGATGACGAACTACGTGTTCGCGAGCGCGGCCGCCTGAATTCCGCGAGACAACCGGCGACAACAAACGAAAAACCCGCCCGGGCATTGCCCGGGCGGGTTTTTTTCGCTGCTTCCTGCCGCCGCCGGATCCGGCGGCAGGTCACGCGTCAGACACCGACCCCTTCGAGGATCTCGTCGTGCGACTCGCGCTCGTCGAGATACTGGGTCCGGTAGCCGGTACTCACGCCCCAGAAGTAGAACACGAGCGAAATCGCGGCAACGATCAGCATGTCCCAGCCGTACGGCAGATAGCCGCGACCGCCGAATTCCTTGCTGCCGATCAGCGACAGCACGGCCATCGTCGGCAGGTACGCGACCAGCCACCATGCGGCCTTCAGGTCGGCGCCCCAGCCGGTCCAGCCCGATTTCGCCTGGAAGTAGAAATACACCGGCAGTGCGACGATCATCAGCAGGATGATTTCGCCCGTCAGCGGCCACTTCGCCCAGTACAGGATCAGCGACGCGCAGACGAACGCGAACGGTGCGATCAGCTTCATCAGCGGAATCGACAGCGGGCGCTCGATGTCGGTCGCCGCGCGGCGCAGCGCCATCAGGCTGATCGGGCCGGTCAGGTACGAGATCACCGTCGCGACCGAGATCACCGCCGCGAGCGAGCTCCAGCCGCGGAAGAAGAACAGGAAGATGAACGAGACCAGCAGGTTGAACCACATCGCCTGGCGCGGCACGCCGTAGAGCGGGTGCACGTTGCCGAACATCTTCGGCATCGTGTTGTTGCGCTCCATCGCGTAGATCATCCGGGTGGTCGTCGCCATGTAGGTCGTGCCGGTGCCGCTCGGGCTGATGAACGCGTCGACGTACAGCAGGATCGCAAGCCAGTTCAGGTTCAGCGCGATCGCGAGTTCCGCGAACGGCGACGAGAAATTGAAGTGCGACCAGCCCTGCGCGACGTCGGCCGGATTCACCGAGCCGATATAGGCCACCTGCAGCAGCACGTAGATCACGAGCGCGATCAGGATCGACGAGATCACCGCGAACGGCACGCTGCGCGACGGATTGCGCGCTTCGCCCGCGAGGTTCACGGGGCTCTGGAAACCGTTGAACGCGAACACGATGCCGCTCGTCGCGACCGCGGTCAGCACCGCCGACCAGCCGTACGGCGCGAAGCTTGCATTGGATGCAGTGCCGAGGTTCTCCGAATGGAAGCTCGTCAGCATCAGGCCGAGGATCGTGAGGCCGGGGATCAGGAACTTGAAGATCGTGATTGCGGTGTTCGCACGCGCGAAGGCCTTCACCCCCCAGTAGTTCAGCATGAAGTAGATGACGACCAGCACGGCCGACAGCAGCAGCCCTGGTGTCGTCAACTCGCCGTTCACGAACAGGCTGTGCGCCCACGGATACGGCCACGTGCTCATGTACTGGATCGACGCTTCGGCCTCGATCGGGATCACGGAGACGATCGCGATCCAGTTGGCCCATGCGCTGATGAAGCCCACCAGCGAACCGTGCGAATAGCGCGCGTAGCGCACCATGCCGCCCGACTCGGGGAACATAGCGCCCAGTTCGGCATAAGTCAGTGCAATCGCGAGAATCACGACCGCGCCGATGATCCATGCGCAGATCGCCGCCGGACCGGCAATCTTCGCGGCCTTCCAGGCACCGAACAGCCAGCCCGAGCCGATAATCGAACCCAGCCCCGTCAGCATCAATGCAAACGGGCCGATGTTCCGTTGAATAGAACTCTTCACATCCTCTCCTGTGTCTCAAAAAGCATGGTCGGCCCGCGGTCCGGGATCGGCTCGGACAGCACCGCGCACGCATTCTTGGGGGGACGAGTCATCCGATCGGGGCAACCCGTCCGCGCGGCGCGTAGTTTAACGGTTGCACCTCGAACGTGGCGCCAAAATCGTTCGTCCCCTACAAAAAATTCGCATCGCTCGCAAGCTTTGTAAACCTGATCTACGCAATAACCCTGAGAGCATGGAAATACGGTTGACCACACGATCGATTAGCCGTATAAAGGACTTCGCAGGATTTCAAGCGGCGAGTGAATTGGTTCTTTCGTAGTTCGCCCATCAACGGTACTCCGGTTGGTCCTATTACCCCCTTCCTTGATTTTCCGCACCCCATGGGCTTCGGCCCCGTTTTATCTTTTTAGGAACAAGTAACATGGCAACCGGTACCGTCAAGTGGTTCAATGACGCAAAGGGCTTCGGCTTCATCACCCCGGAAGGCGGCGGCGACGATCTGTTCGCGCACTTCTCGGAAATCCGCACCGAAGGCTTCAAGACGCTGCAAGAAAACCAGAAGGTCGAATTCGAAGTGAAGACGGGCCCGAAGGGTCTGCAAGCTGCGAACATCAAGCCGCTGTAAGTTCTGCGCGAGATTTGATGTAAAAAAGCCCCGCTTCGGCGGGGCTTTTTGTTTTTCCGCGCCAATCCGGCACGGTGGAACGCGGCTGTCTACATTCAACCGAACAGCCGCTGCGCGTGAATGCCGAGCCCCGTCGCGACACTCGCGAGGCGGTCGCCGAATACCGGCTGCGCATCCGGGAATGCGCCCGCGAGCGCACCCGACAGGAACGCGAGTCCCGTCGAGCCGCCGGTGAAATACAGTGCGCCGACGTCGCGCGGCGCAACGCCCGCGAGCCGCACCGTCTCGCGCGCGGCGTCGACGATGCGCGCGGTGTCGTCGCGGCTCGCATCGACGAGACGATCGGCGTCGAACGCGATCAGCAGGTCTTCTTCCACGTCGTTCAGGTCGATCATCGTCTCCCCGCCCGCCGCGACGCCGATCTTCGCCTCTTCCGCGCGCGCCATCAGCGCATGCCCGAGCCGCTGCTCGACCACGCTCGTGAGCCGGTCGTACTGCTGCGCATCCTGGTACAGGTGCTTCATCAGCTTCAGCTCGCCGAGCCGCTTCGGCGTGTAGACCGTGTTGATCAGGTGCCAGGTCGCGAGATCGAAGTAGATCTTGTTCGGCAGTTCGCGCCCTTCCGGGTCGAGCGAACGGTAGCCGAACGCGGGCAGGATCGCCGCCAGTTCGACACGCCGGTCGTAGTCGGTGCCCGCGACGTGCACGCCGTGGTGAGCCAGCACGTCGTCCTTGCGCTCGAGCCGCGCCATCCGCTCGGGCCCGACGCGCACCAGCGAGAAGTCGGACGTGCCGCCGCCGATGTCGGCGACGAGCACGAGGCGTTCGGCCTGCTGGCGCGATTCGTAATCGAACGCGGCGGCAATCGGTTCGTACTGGAAGTGAACGTCCGCGAAGCCGACCGACCGCGCGGCCGCCTCGAGCTGATCCTGCGCGAGACGGTCGGCGCGCGGATCGTCGTCGACGAAGAACACGGGCCGGCCGAGCACCGCGCGGCCGATCGGCGCGCCCGCGCGCGCTTCGGCCTTGCGCTTCAGGTGCGTCAGGAAGCGCGCGATGATTTCGGTGTACGCGATCGCGCTGCCGTCGCCGAGATCGGTCGTCGTTTCCGCGAGCGGCGAGCCGAGGATGCTCTTCATCGAACGCATCAGCCGGCCGTCGAAACCGTCGATATAGGACGCCAGCGCCGCGCGGCCGTACTCGACCGTCTCCTCGTCGTTGTTGAAGAAGATCGCGGTGGGCAGCGTCAGGTGGTCGCCCTCGACGGGCGCGAGGCGCATGCCGTCGCCGTCGGGCAGCGCCACGGCGGAATTGGACGTGCCGAAATCGATCGCGCAGTAAGTCATGGGAAGTTGCCGCAGCAGGGCCGGCGCGAAAACGGAAAGGACGGGCTTTTTAACATGAAGCCCGCGGGATCACAACCGGGGCCCGCCACCGGTGCCGCGGAACGGGCTTCGGTGACGACGGCGCGCGGCCTGGCGCGCCGCGGATACGCGCGGACGGGGTGCGCGACGCAGCCGCCCGCCTGGCAGGTCAGGCTGCCACGTCGAAGCTCTTCTTCCACGCGCCCGCATACACGACCTCGCCGATCGCATGGCGCGTACGCGGTGCCTTCTCGCGATCGCGCAGCACGGGATCGAGCTTGTCGACGTTGCCGTAGTGGCCGAGCGAGATGATCGACAGGATCGCGACGTCGGACGGAATCGCAAACGCGTCGCGGAACGCCTTCGTGTCGAAACCGCTCATCTGGTGCGCGGCGAGGCCGAGCGCATGCGCCTGCAGCACCAGCGACATCGCGGCGGCGCCCGCGTCGTACAGCGCGGTCGGCGCCGGTTCGCCCTTCGGCGTGAGCGTATGCGCGGTCACCGCGATCAGCACGGGCGCCGGCGCATTCCAGCCCTGATTGAACGGCACCAGCGTCGCGAACGCGTGCTTGAATGCGTCTTCGTCCTGCGTGCGCTCGAATACGATGAAGCGCCACGGCTGCGCGTTGTACGCGGACGGCGCCCAGCGCGCGGCTTCGAGCACCGCGTGCAGATCGCCGGCGCTGACGGACTCATCCGAATAGGCGCGCGGGCTCCAGCGGCCCGCGATCAGATCGTGAATCGAAACAGTGGTGGGAGCAGGTTTGACGGACATGCGGTTCCTCGCTGACATCGATGAAGGGGCGCGAACGCCTGGCGAACCGCAAGCATACCCGCTTGAGCGGTTGCGCGCCCGATCCTCCCGCGCTATGCAAATCACCGTACCTGCAATGGCCGGCCGCATGCGGTGCGGCCGGCCGGGCCACCGTGCTCAGGCTGCCTGCGCTGCCGCACGCGACGGGCCGCGGTTGATTCGCAGCACGATCAGCGCTCCGACGATGCACAGCCCGCCCGAGATCATCGACGCGATCGTGTAGGTACCGAGGCTCGCGCGCAGCAGCCCCGCGCCGAGCGCCGCGAACGCCGCGCCGAGCTGGTGGCCGGCGACGATCCAGCCGAACACGACCGGCGCCGCAGCCTTGCCGAACACGTCGGTCGCGAGGCGCACGGTCGGCGGCACGGTCGCGATCCAGTCGAGCCCGTAGAACATCGCGAACAGCGGCAGCCCGAAGAAATCGATGCCGAACGCATGCGGCAGGTAGATCAGCGACAGCCCGCGCAGCCCGTAATACCAGAACAGCAGCACGCGGTTGTCGTAGCGATCGGACAGCCAGCCCGACAGCGTCGTGCCGAACAGGTCGAATACGCCCATCGCCGCGAGCAGCGACGCGCCCTGCACTTCGGTCATCCCGTAGTCGCTGCACATCGCGATCAGGTGCGTGCCGACGTAGCCGTTGGTGCTCGCGCCGCAGATGAAGAAGCTGAAGAACAGCAGCCAGAAATCGCGCGAACGGCTCGCCATCAGCAGCGTGCGGAACGCGACCGCGAGCGGGTTCTCCTTCGTCGCGTCGGGCGCGGGCGGCGCATCGGCCGGCTCGCCGTACGGGCGCAACTGCACGTCGGTCGGCCGTTCGGGCAGCAGGAACGCGACGAGCGGAATCACGATCGCGGCCGCCACCGCGACGACGAGCACGACCGGCCGCCAGCCATGGCGCTGCGCGATCGCCGCGAGCATCGGCAGGAACACGAGCTGGCCGGTGGCCGTGCTCGCGGTCAGGATGCCCATCACGAGGCCGCGCCGCGCATGGAACCAGCGCGTGACGAAGGTCGCGGACAGCGTCAGCGCGACGACGCCCGTCGAGCAGCCCACCATCAGGCCCCAGATCACGACCATCTGCCAGCTCTGCGTCATCATCGACGACAGCGCGACGCCCGCGCTCATCGTCACGAGCGCGGTGAGGATCGTCGGGCGCAGCCCGAAGCGCTGCATCGCGGCGGCCGCGAACGGCCCCGTCAGCCCGTACAGCGCTATGTTCACCGAGATCGCCAGCGAAATCGCCGCGCGGCTCCAGCCGAGTTCGCGCTCGAGCGGCACCATCAGCACGCTCGGCGTCGCGCGCGTGCCGGCTGCCGCCAGCAGGATCAGGAATACCACCGCTGCCGCGAGCCATCCATAGTGGAAGCGCCCGCCGATTCGTGTCACCGCCCAGTTCATCGTCATGTTCTCCAATTGGCGGCTCCGGCGCGATCGCACCTGCTCCGCCCCACCCAGCCAGGCCACCTCCGCCGCACACTGCATCGGCTGACCCGGGCCGACGCTTGGCATTTGTCTGTCGATCCGGCCGGCATTGTTACCGATCGGTCACAACAGTGTTGCGATCGTAGTTACCAGTCGGTAACATGTCAAGCAATTCATCACGTAGTCGAGGGTCATCATGTCCGGCATCGAAGCCGCCAAACCGCCGCTAGCGCGCCGCACGCGCCGGCCGATCGACGGGGCCACCGCGCACGAGCACCTGCTGCGCGCCGCCGAGGAGCTGTTTTACAGGGAAGGCGTTCGCACGGTCGGCGTCGAGGCGGTCGTCGAGCGCGCGGGTGTCAACAAGATGAGCCTGTACCGCCAGTTCTCGTCGAAGGACGAGCTGATCCTCGCGTACCTGGAGCGGATGGACGCGTGCTTCTTCGAGCGTCTCGAGACGAGCGTCGCCAAGCATCCGGGCCAGCCGAAGGCGCAATTGATCCAGTATTTCGTCGATCTTGCCGAGCGCGCGACGCAGAAGGACTATCGCGGCTGCCCGTTCGTCAACGTCGCCGCGGAATTCCCGGATGCGTCGCACCCGGCGCGCGAGCGCGTCGCGCAGAACAAGGAACAGTTGATGAAGCGGCTCGTCGCGCTGTGCGAAGGCGCCGGCGCACGGCAGCCGCAGGCGCTCGCCGATGCGCTCGCGCTGGTGGTCGAAGGCATCTACGCGGCGAGCCAGACCTACCGGCACGGCGAAACGCCGATCGGCATCGCGCCGGCGCTCGTCACGCAGTTGATCGAGGCCGCGTGCGCGTGACGGGCGGCGCACGCCCGAACCCGGCGTGCCCGCTACAATGCGGCCCTCTCCACGCCACCGCCCGACTGGTTTCACGATGACCGACACCCGCCCCGAATCGCACGACGATATCCTCGCCGCCACGCGGCATTGGCTTGCGCGCGCGGTGATCGGGCTCAACCTGTGCCCGTTCGCGAAAAGCGTCTATGTGAAGGAACAGGTGCGCTATGCGATCAGCGAAGCGACGACGCTGGAAGACGCGCTCGCCGAGCTCGAAACCGAGCTGCGCGCGCTCGACGCGGCGGACCCGCAGCAGGTCGACACGACGCTCGTGATCTTCCCGCATGCGTTCGCCGATTTCGTCGACTACAACGATGCGCTGTTCTTCGCCGACCGGCTCGTGCAGCAGTTGCGGCTCGACGGCGTGCTGCAGATCGCGAGCTTCCATCCGCACTACCGGTTCGAAGGCAGCGACCCCGACGACATCGAGAACTACACGAACCGCGCGCCGTATCCGATCCTGCACCTGCTGCGCGAAGACAGCATCGCGCGCGCGGTCGACGCGTTCCCGGACGCGTCCGCGATCTACGAAAAGAATCAGGAAACGCTGCGCCGCCTCGGCCACGACGGCTGGCGCGAATGGATGCGCCGGCCGGGCGACGACGTCTGATGCGCTGCGCGCTCGCGCCGGCCGCTACGCGGTTCGGCCCGCTCGCGCGTCAGCCTTCGGCCGGCGCGACGGCCTCGCCGGCCGCTGCCGCGGCCTCCGGCACGAAGAAGCGCTCGTTCAGTTCGGCGAGCCCGAACATGCCGAGGATCTCGTTCAGCCGCTCGCCGGGCCGCCGGCGCGGCAGGTTCTTGTACTGCGCGATGATCAGCTCGTTCTTCATCGAATGCTCCCAGCCGACCAGCTCGGTCACGCTGACCTGGTAACCATGCGCCTCGAGCTGCAGGCAGCGCAGCACGTTGGTGATCTGGCTGCCGAATTCGCGCGTATGCAGCGGATGCCGCCACACCTCGGTCAGCGCGTTCGCGAGCGACTTGCCCTTGTTCCGGCGCAGCACGCCCGCGACTTCCGCCTGGCAGCACGGCACCAGCACGATGTGCTGCGCACGCTTCGCGAGCGCGAAGCGGATCGCGTCGTCGGTCGCCGTGTCGCACGCGTGCAGCGCGGTGACGACGTCGACCGTTTCGGGCAGCTGCGGCGACGTGATCGAATCGGCGACCGACAGGTTCAGAAACGACATGCCGCCGAACCCGAGCCGCGCGGCGAGTTCGGCCGAGCGCGTGACGAGCTCCTCGCGCGTCTCGATCCCGTACACGTGCGATGCGAACGCCGGCGTGCCGTGCCCCGGCTGCTGCTTGAAGAACAGGTCGTACAGGATGAAGCCGAGATACGACTTGCCGGCGCCGTGATCGACGAGCGTCACGCTGCCCTTGTCGGCCTGCACGCCGGCAAGCAGCGGCTCGATGAACTGGAACAGGTGATAGACCTGCTTCAGCTTGCGGCGGCTGTCCTGGTTCAGCTTCCCGTCGCGGGTGAGGATGTGCAGCTCCTTCAGCAGCTCGACGGACTGCTCCGGGCGGATTTCGTGGGTCTTGTTCGACATCGTGATGCGGCGCCGGGCCACGGTCGGTCGACCACGGCCCGGCGGCGGGAATTCGTGAGGGAGAGTGACAGTTTACCGAAAATGCGCGGTCAGGCTCGGGCGCCGAGCCGCCACAGCGAAGTGACCTCGGCACGGCGTGCCGCATGCAGCGGATCGTCGGCGTCGGTCGACTTCGGGTGCGCGGGGCGGATGTCGTCGCGGCCGAGCACGACGAGGCCCGCCTCGTCGATCCATTGCAGCAGCGTGTCGCGCGGCCGCAGGCCGAGGTGCTCGGCGAAATCGGACAGGATCAGCCAGCCCTCGCCGCCCGGCTCGAGATGTGCGGCGAGCCCCGCGAGGAAACCGCGCAGCATGCGGCTGTCGGGATCGTAGACCGCGTATTCGATCGGCGCGCTCGGCCGGGCCGGCACCCAAGGCGGGTTGCAGACCACGAGCGGCGCACGGCCGGCCGGAAACAGGTCGGCCTCGACGACGTCGACGCGATCCGCATGACCGAGCCGCGCGACGTTCTCGCGCGCACAGGCGAGCGCACGCGGATCCTGGTCGGTCGCGACGACGCGCTCGACGCCTCGCGACGCGAGCACGGCCGCGAGCACGCCGGTGCCCGTGCCGACGTCGAACGCAAGCGACGTCGCCGGCAGCGGCGCGCGCGCGACGAGTTCGACATATTCGCCGCGCACCGGCGAGAACACGCCGTAGTGCGGATGGATCGGCGCGCCGCCGAGCGCCGGGATCGGCACGCCCTTCTTGCGCCATTCATGCGCGCCGACGAGGCCGAGCAGTTCGCGCAGCGACACGACCGACGGCGCGCCGCCAGGGCCGTACGCCTCCTCGCATGCGGCGCGCACGTCGGGCGCGCGGCGCAGCGGGATCGTGTAATCGGCGTCGAGAGGAATCAGCAGCATCCCGAGCGTGCGGGCACGCTGCGACTGCGCGAGACGATGCAGGTTGAATGCGTCGACGCCGGCCGCGGCCTTCGCCTTCTTCGGCTTGCGCTCGACGCGGCGCGCCATCGCCTGCACGAGCTGGCGCGCATTCTGGAAGTCGCCCTGCCAGACGAGCGCGGTGCCCTCGCACGCAAGGCGGTAGGCCGCGTCGGCAGTGAGGCGGTCGTCGGCGGGCACCGCGCGCTTCGGCGGCTGCACGCCGGCTTCGGAGCGCCAGCGCACGGCATAATCGGCGCCGTCGGCGTCGGTCCAGTGGAAAACGGGGAAATCGGTCACGCGAACTCGGTTACGGTTGGGCTTCAACGGGCGGCGGCATCGCGCCGCGCGGCTCACACCATACCGCGCTTTGCCCGCGCGGCAAAGCGCGGGCGGCGGCACGCACCGCCGCCCGGGACGCGCGCGTCAGGTCTCGTCGTCGAGCGCCGCGTCGGGCGCGTTCTGCTTCACCGACGCGATGCCGTTCTCGCGGCCCGCTTCGGCCTTGTACAGCTCGCTCGTGCCGATGACCTCGTGATTGCCGGCCTTCAGGTTGAACATGAACTGGCCGTTGCTCGCGGTCTTGCGCTCGTAGCGCGCGTCGTCCGGCGCGTTCTTGCGCACCGACGCGACGCCGTTCTCCGCCGACGCCTTGGTCTTGTAAAGCTCGCTACGCAGGATGATCTCCCCGTTGCCGGCCTTCAGGTGGAACAGGAACTGACCGTCGCTCGCTTTCTTGATGACGAATTTAGCTGCCATTGGGATCCCCTCGAGTGAAAGTTCGTCCGGCCCTCCGGACCCGGCCAGTTTAAGCGCGATCCCGCCGGGAAACGCAAGGCCGATGCAATTCAATCGTCAGGAATCGTCAGGGCCGGCGCGCGCCGCTTCGTCCGGGATGACGCCGGCATCCGCGCGGCGCGCGGGCTATCCGCCCCATCCCGGCATCGCGGGCAGGCGCAGCGTGCCCGCGTCGTTGAAGTGCACGGTGCCGAGCACGCCGCCGGCGAGCCGGCCGCGCAGCGCATACGGCAGCTCGCCGTTCGCGGCCGCGCCGGGCAGGTTCCACGCCTGCCGCGCGGCGGCGAATGCCGACACGGAAACCGGCACGTCGAGCACGGCCTCGCCGAAACGCGGCACGGTGCCCGAGCGATCGCTGACGCCGCTCGCGAACGGCGTGCCGTTCAGGTCGAGCGCGACCGAGATGCCGTCGTACTCGATCGGCGCATCGTTCGGGTTCTGCACGCGCAGCTTCAGGCTGAAACGCATCTCGAGCCCCTGCCCGACGAGCGGGTCGAGCCCGGCGACCGACACGCGCACGGGGTCGCGCGTCAGCCCCGCGCAACCGCCGAGCAGGAACACGGCGGCGAACAGCAGCAGCACGGCGCGCAGCGGCGCGATACGGAACAGGGCTCGTGGCATCGGAAGGTCTCCTCGCGGCAATCGGTGAACGGGTCGTCGATGCATTGTACCGAGCGTGCCGCGGCACGCCGGGTTTCGTAGTTTTCGCAGCCCCGCCAGATCGTTAATAGATTAAAACTACGAAGCCATCAGTCAAACGGAAAGCGTATTAATGACTTCCAGCATTCAATGAAGCGGGAAAAATTCAATAGATGCATCTTCTAAATTTTTCGTTTCCTTTACCTAAAACCATCAAGTATATTTACGCATCCTTCGAGCTAGCCGACAAACCTTGAAGCCGCATGACGGCGAATTTACGGAACGGCAACCCGCCTTCCTTCCGTCCTGCGGACTGGCCCGGCCAGCCCCGTAGGTCGTCGGTTCAAAGGGATTGCGCGCCCATGCAGGGCGTGCCGCCCCGTGTCGTGCGCGCGAAATCAATTCAGTACAACACGCGCCCGTCCATTTTGAACCGGCAAGTTAACCGACATCCGGAAATCCAGAGGGGGCAGTAAACCATGATTACCTTCACGTAGTCGGCCGCCGTCTTTTTCGAATAATCCGTCATTGGCATTTTCATCGCTGTTGATTAACGGCGAGGGGATTGCTTTTGCCGGCGTTTTCGCAGCACTGAACGATTCTTTCAACAATCGAGGTTTCAGTCATGTCGATCAACATTCGCAAGATGCGTTATCTGCCGCTCGTCGCCGCACTCGCGCTCGCCGGATGCGGCGGCGACGACGGCGGCGCGGGCTCGGCTTCCGCGCTCAGCTCCGCCGGCGCGCCGCACTCGGGCTCGTCGCCCGCCGTCACCGCGCCGCCGAGCGCATCCAACGTCGACAAGAGCGTGTCGCCTGTCGAGCTGCCGGACACCGTCGTACCCGTGAACTACCGGCTGTGGTTCCGCCCGAACGAAGCGCTGAACGCGTTCGACGGTCGCGCCGACGTCGAGATCAAGGTGCTGAAGCCGGTCAACAACATCGTGATCGCCGGCCACCGGATCAAGTTCGCGAACGGCCGCATCACGCTGCAGCCGGGCAACATCCAGCTGATCGCGACGCCGCAGGACAAGGGCGACTTCTATCAGCTGCGTCCGCCGAGCGGGACCATCGCGCCGGGCAACTATTCGCTGCACATGGAGTGGTCGGGCATCATCAACTTCAAGTCGTATGACGATCCGGTCAACCACACCGGCGGCAGCTGCGGCGACGATCCGTATCCGGGCTGCTCGGCCGCGGAAGGCATCTTCCGCGTCGACCTGAAGAGCACCGACGGCACGACGAGCGGCGCGATCCTCACGCAGGGCGAAACCAACCTCGCGCGCCAGTGGTTCCCGGGCTGGGACGAGCCGGCATTCCGCCCGACCTATGAAGTGACGGCCGAAGTGCCGCAGAACTGGCGCGTCGTGTCGAACGCGGCCGAGAAGCCGTCGACCAGCGTCGGCGGCGGCTACAAGCTCGTGCAGTTCGAGAAGACCCCGCCGATGCCTTCGTACCTGCTGTTCTTCGGCGGCGGCCTGTTCGACACCTACGAGGACGACTTCACGAGCCCGCTGCCGGGCGGCAAGGGCGGCCTGCACCTGCGCGTGTTCACGCCGCCGGGCATGAAGGACTGGGCGAAGCCGGCGATGGACCGCACCAAGCAGGCGCTCGACTACTACTACCGCTACACGGGCATCGCGCTGCCGCTGACGAAGTTCGACACGGTCGCCGCAAACGACGCGTTCAAGGAGCAGAAGGACCTGAACTTCGGCGGGATGGAGAACTGGGGGTCGATCCTCGAGTTCGCCGACGACATCCTGCCGCAGCCGGGCCAGCCGATGTCGCGCTACGGCAACGAGGTGCTGACGCACGAAGTCGCGCACCAGTGGTTCGGCGATCTCGTCACGGCCGACTGGTGGGACAACGTGTGGCTCAACGAATCGTTCGCGACGTTCTTCGAGACGAAGACGACGATCCAGTTCTTCCCCGACGAGTTCAGCTGGCTCGACCAGGTGAAGAACAAGTACCGCGTGATCAATCGCGACATCGGCCCGAACGCGTTCCCGGTCGCGCCGAACTTCAACGACTGGGCGTCGAACGACTTCGTGCTGAGCGCCAGCGCGTTCACGTACGACAAGGGCGGCCACGTGCTGAAGACGCTCGAGAACTATCTCGGCGAACAGACGCTGCGCAAGGGTCTGCAACAGTACCTGGTCGACTACTCGTTCGGCAACGGCACGCCGAAGCGCCTGTGGGATGCGCTGTCGAAGGAGAGCGGCCAGTCGGTCGGCCCGATCGGCGACAGCTACGTGCGCCAGACCGGCGTGCCGCTGATCTCGCTCGACACGCAGTGCGACATGACGAAGAACCAGACGATCGTCACGCTGAAACAGCAGCCGTTCCCGAACAAGAACGCGTATCCGGGCCTGCAGTGGACGGTGCCGATCACGCTCGCGTACGGCCAGGGTCTCGCGAAACGCACGACGCTCGCGCTGAAGGACACGCAGGCGCAAACGCGGATCGACGGTTGCACGGGCGTGGTCGCGGACCCGAGCGGGCTCGACTACTACGTCGTGAACTACAGCGACGCGGCCTGGAGCGGGTTGCTCACGCAGGTCAACGGCTCGCCCGATCCGGTCCTGCTGTCGAACCTGAAGAGCGAGGCCGCGCTGCTGGTCGCGAACAACCTCGCGCCGGCTTCGCGCTCGACGTCGATCGGTTCGGTCGCTTCGCCGGCCGCGATGAAGCTGCGCCAGACGCCGACCTTCGGCGGCATCGCGCCGGCGACGAAGGAACGCCCGGCCCTGCAATACCAGGGCATCTTCAAGCCGCGCAAGGTAGTGACGCAGTAACGGTGCGCGTCCGGCCGGCGCCGCGCAGCCTGCGGCGCCGGCCGGCGTACCTCCTCCCGACCTTTGACGGGCCTCGCGAGCGAGGCCCTTTTTTCTTTCGGCGCGGCGCTATCGCCCGACGCCCCTTCCTGCGCTTACGCCCACGCGGCATCCCACGCCGGCTGCGCGAACCACGTTGCCAGGAACGCGACGAGCCGCGACGCACGCGCGCTGCCGCGAGCCTGCTGGCGCAATACGTGGATCGTCGCGTGCTCGGGCGCCGCCGCATACTGCGGCAGCACCGCGCGCAACCGTCCGTCGCGCAATGCATCCCCGGCGAGCCAGGTCGGCAGGTGCGCGAGACCGAGCCCGTCGATCGCGGCTTCGAGCAACGCCTCCGAATGATTGCTGCGAAACCGTGGCTGCGCCGGCACGTGGCGGCGGTCGCCAAAGCGCCAGGCGCCCGGCGGCGGCGCGCCATGCCACGCGAGACAGTCGTGTCCGGCGAGCGCGTCGGGCGATTCGGGCTCGCCGCGCCGCGCGAGGTAGGCCGCGCTCGCGCACAGCACGCGCCGCTGCGGCGCCAGTACGGTCGCGACGAAGCGCGTGTCCTCGAGCGGGCCGATGCGCACCGCGAGATCGACATCGGAGCCGAGCCGCGCACCCTGCAGGTCGACCATGCTGTCGGTCAGCACCAGGTCGACCTGCAGCGCCGGATGACGCTGCATGAACGCGGCCAGCGCGGCCATCAGGTGCAGGCGGCCGAACGGCGCCGGACAGTCGACGCGCAGCAGCCCGCTCGGCTCGTCGTGCTGGCTGTGCAGGTCTTCCTGCAGGCCGCGCAGCTCGGCCAGCATCCGCAGCGCGCGCCCGTACAGCAACTGCCCGGCCTCGGTCGGCCGCAGCGCATGGGTGGTGCGATGCAGGAGGCGGATGCCGAGCTGCGCCTCGAGCCGGTCGATGCGCCGCGTGACCGACGACGCCGCGACGCCCAGCCGGCGCGCGGCCGCCGAGAAGCTCTGCTGGTCGACCACGTCGACGAATAGCGCCAGATGCGGGGAAAGGAAGTCGTCCATTCAGGGGCCTCGGGTTTTGCTATGCGTAAATCGCAAAACAATCATCCTCCTTTGCGTATTTCCACGTCAAATCGCCCCGACTAGACTGCATTCATCCTTTCCACCCGTTGCACGCGCCGGCCCGCCGGGCAGCGCGGCAACCATCCGCCACGGAGATCATCATGCGCAGCATCCGCTTCGACGCCCCCGCCGCCGACATCGAGTCGCTCGACGCGCGCGTCAGGGAAATCGACCAACCCGTGCCGGCCGACGGCCAGATGCTGATCGAGGTACACGCGGCCGGCGTCAACCCGAGCGACGTGAAGGCCGCGCTCGGCCGCATGCCGCACGCGGTGTGGCCGCGCACGCCGGGGCGCGACTGGGCCGGCATCGTGCGCAGCGGCCCTGCCGAGTGGATCGGCGCGCCCGTGTGGGGGTCGGGCGGCGATCTCGGCGTGGGGCGCGACGGCTCGCACGCGGAATGCCTCGTGCTCGACGCGGCACTGGTGCGCCGCAAGCCGGCCGTGCTGACGCTCGACGAAGCGGCTGGCGTCGGTGTGCCGTTCGTCACCGCGTACGAGGGTTTGCGCCGGGCCGGCATGCCGACGGCCGACGAGGTCGTGCTGGTGTTCGGTGCGAACGGCAAGGTCGGCCAGGCCGCGATCCAGCTCGCGACCGCGCGCGGCGCGACCGTGATCGGCGTCGAGCGCGGCCCCGGCGGCTATCGCGGCCATGCATCGGGCGACGTGCACATGATCGACGCGTCGCGCTGGCCCGTCGCCGATGCCGTGCACGCGGCGACCGGCGGCCGCGGCGCGGACATCGTCTACAACACGGTCGGCAGCCCGTATTTCGAAGCCGCGAACGCATCGATGGCGATCGGTGCGCGGCAGATCTTCATCTCGACGATCGAGCGCAGCGTGCCGTTCGACATCTTCGCGTTCTATCGCGGCCAGCATACGTACGTGGGTATCGATTCGCTGCAGCTCGGCGGCGCCGCGGTCGCGCAGATCCTCGACACGCTCGCGCCCGGCTTCGGCAACGGCACGCTGCGCCCGTTCCCGATCGGCGACGACTACGTGTACCCGCTCGAACGCGCGCACGACGCGTACCGCGCGGTGCTGGCCGGTGCGCGCGAGCGCGTCATCCTCAAGCCCTGACGCCGGACCGCACGGGAGACCGCCATGATGGATTACTTGACTTCGCTCGCGGTGGGCCTCGGCGTCGGCGTGGTGTATGCGCTGCTGCACGTGCGCTCGCCGGCCCCGCCGCTCGTCGCGCTCGTCGGCCTGCTCGGGATGGTGATCGGCGAACGCGCGATCGCGCTGCTGCGCTGACGAGCTGCAACGGCGCCGGCGCTAGCGATCGTCGCGACGTCGGAACGCCCACCATGCGGCGAGCGCCGTGAAGCCCGCGACGAGCAGCACCATCAGCCAGAAGCCGTGCTTGTTCTCCGAGAACGGCACGCCGCCGACGTTCATCCCGAAGAAGCCGGCGACGATGTTGATCGGCAGCGCGATCACGGTCACGAGCGTCAGCGTGAACAGCGTCCGGTTGTTCTGCTCGTCGAGACGCGACCCGATCTCTTCCTGCAACAGCTTGATCCGCTCGTTGAGCCCGGCCAGATCGCCGAGCACCAGCGAGAACTCCTCGGTCGATTCGCGCAGCTCCTGCGTGTCTTCCACGTGCAGCCACGCGGGCGGCTTCGCGAGCAGCCGGAAGATCGACCCGGGCTCGGGCGCGAGCATGCGCTGCAGGCGTGTCAGCGTGCGGCGCATCGCGCCGAGCTCGATGCGGCTCGACGTGAGCCGCTGCGACAAAAAGCGATCCTCGATGCGATCGACGTCGATGCTCGTGCGCCGCATGATCTGGATCAGCAGGTCGGCCTGGTCGCGCAGCAGGTGCACGAGCAGTTCCGCGGGCGACCGAAACCGCTCGCCGTCGCGCACGCATGCGCGCAGCGTGTCGACCGAGCGCAGCGGCTTGAGCCGCGCGGTGACCATGATGCGCTGCTCGACGTGGACGAACAGCGTCGCGATCTCCGAAGGCGTCAGCTCGAGGTTGAACATCACGTCGTTGACGATCGCGCGCAACGCGCCGTCTTCCTGCTCGATGCGCGTCGAGCGCGAACCTTCGTGGAGGAATGCGAAGAAGCTGTCCGGCAGCCCGAGATGCGTGCGCATCCAGCGCTCGCTCGCGCCGTGCGCGAGATTGAAGTGCAGCCAGACGAAATCGTCCGACGCGACCGCGTCGCGCTCGCGGCACGTGCGCAGCCACGCGGCGGCGGCATCGGCGTCGAGCATTGCGCCGGATCCGCCCGGAACGAAGCGGAAGCCGCACACCATGCCGGACGTATCGGCGCCGTAAGTCTGTACGATCAGGTCCATCGTGTCGAAAGTCGTGCGATGCGCGGCGCGCCGCACATCGCGGGTCGCGGGCCCGCGCCGGGAAAAGAAAGGAGACGTATGCCCGACGGGCGTGACGCACTCGTGACAGTGTCGCACCGCATGATACCGGCAGCTTCCGTGCCCCAAAAACAACGCGCCGCCCAACGGGCGGCGCAGATACGGCATCGTGACGTGCAGGAGACGGATTACTGCCGCGTCTCTGACTGCGCGGCGTTCGGGCACGCGGGATCCTTGCCCCAGTGGCCGTCGCAGACGCGCCAGCGGCACAGCTGATCCTGGAAGAAGCCGCGCTCCGAACACTCCTTCACGCGCGCCCCAAGCGAGCCGGTCGCCGCCGCCGTCTTGGTCGGCACGGCCTGCGCCTTCTGCGCGGCGAGTTTCTTGTCGGCCGGCTTCGTGCGCGCGACGAGCGCCGCGAGCAGATCGGCATCCGGATCGTCCTTCCCGGCCGCCTTCGCATTCGCGGTACGCGTCGACGCCGCATCGCGGCGCTTCTTCGCCTGCGCGAGCTCGGCTTCCTGTTCCTTGCGATGCTTGCGGGCTTCGGCCTTCGTCTCGGCCTTCGTGTTGGCCTTGCCCTGCGCGGCGACCTTCGTGCTCTTCGCGGCGTCGGCCTTCGCGGTTTTCGTCGTCGCGGCCGCGGCAGCCGTGGCGGCTGCGGCAGCGCCGGCCGTGGCTGCGCCCGATGCGTCGTCGGCGCCATCGGCGAGCGCGCGCGACAGGCGGCTGTTGTCCGCGCCGGACGCGGACGACGCGGGTGCAACGGTCCGGGAAGCCGAATCGTCGTTGACGATCGTGGCCGGCTGCGCGGCGGACGCGCCATTCTGCGCGACCTGCGCGGCGGCGCCGCTGGCCGGTGCGGCCTTGGCCGGCTCGGCCGCTGCGGGCGCGGCTGCAGCCGTGACAGCGACGGCCTGCTCGCCCGAATGCTGCTGCATGCGCCATGCGCCCCAGCCGCCGACGGCAACCACCAATGCCACGACGGCCGCGATCGGCGCCTTCAGCGAACGGCGCGCCGGTTCAGCGGGCGGCGTGACACGCCCTTCCAGATTCGCGAGAATGCGAGACTGCTGAGCTCCTCCGTTGCCTTCCGGTTTAGTATCGGACAGCAGGCTGGGTGGAGTTTTCGAATTTGAATTTTCCGGCGCACTCATTCAGCGTCTCATTGAATCCTGGTTTAATTCACCGCGATAATATAGCCCGGCCTCTCAAAGCAGCCTGATTCTAAGAGCAAGCATTGCAAAACACAATCAATTCCAATTTCCGGGGATTTCGTTGATTGCCGTCGCACTCGTCGCCTATTTCGCCCTTGCCGTCGCGGTTGCGGCACTGTTGCTTTTACCGGGTATCCGCGCGACGGTTTTCGAATCCGTCGCCCAGTTTCACGGCCGTCTTACGCGCCGTGCGAACGATCGCGCCGCGCGTACGCGGAGTCAGATTGTTAAATCGGCAAGCGCTACGCGCGGCGCATTAAACGATGTGCAAAATTTACTGGTTCGGCGGCGCTTGATGATTACGGTATCGGCAGGTATTCTTGCGACGCCGCCATTGGTCGCCATTGCGTTACGCGGCCGGCAATTGTTCCAGTACGACGACACGGCGCGCGTGCCCGACGAGAAGATCGCTGCGCTGCTGCAGGGCGAACAGCTCGTGCCGCCTCCGCCGCTGCCGCCGGAAGTCTTCGCCACCCGGGAAGTCGAACAGGTGCGCCCGGCGCTGAAGGATGCGAGCCGCGACTGGAACCTGCTGGACCCGGATTTCCGTACGCGTTTGCTGCTGGTCTACAAGATCATGCACGAACAATATGGTTATGAAATGGCGCTGCTGGAAGGTTACCGGAGCCCGGAACGGCAAAACCGGCTGGCGCAGATGGGCAGCAACGTGACCAATGCGGCCGCCTTCCAGAGTTATCACCAATTCGGGCTGGCGGCCGACAACGCATTCCTGCGCGACGGCAAGCTGGTCATTTCCGAGAAAGATCCGTGGGCGATGCGCGGCTACCAGTTGTACGGCCAGGTCGCCGAGCAGGTCGGCCTGACCTGGGGGGGCCGCTGGAAAATGATGGATCTCGGGCACGTGGAATACCATAAACCCGGTTTTAAACTGGGACGCGGCAGCTAGCCAGGGCTGCCGGACAGGAAATAATGAGGGCGGCATGGGGCTTTTTAATATCCCGGCAGGAAACGATACGGGCGGCGCAAAAAATCGGGCATTCCGGTGCGCGATTTTTTGCGGCCGCCGCTTCCGTTTTAAATCTCACAGCGTCCTTTCATTAATGCGCGCGCCTTCTCCGATGCCGCGGGCGCATTGATGCCAGCCCCCTTCATCCCGTTTGACAGCATGGCGACACATCGCGGCGCCACCCTTGCCGCTCGGCGCGCCTGCGTCGCCTCACCGAATCGCACCGGAACCTGAACGTCCTATGCAACGCATCCTCAACGTGCTGACTCATCCGCGTACGCTCTCGATCGTCGGGATCGTCGCGCTAGCGGCCATCCTCTTCATCGTTGCCGACATGCTGCAACTGCCGCTCCTGTGGGCGGCGATCGCCTTCGCGGCAATCCTCGCGCTGTGGCTCGTCGTCGCGCTGTGGCGCCGCTGGCGCGTGAAGCGCGCGAACCAGCAGCTCGGCCAGGTGCTGGAAGAGCAGGCGGAAACCGGCAAGATCGCCGCACCCGCCGCCGCCGCGCTCGCGCCCGACGCGAAGACGGCCGACCTCGACGTGCTGCGCACGCGCCTGTCGGACGCGGTGAAGACGATCAAGACGTCGAAGATCGGCCAGGTCTCGGGCGACTCCGCGCTGTACGAACTGCCGTGGTACATCGTGATCGGCAACCCGGCCGCGGGCAAGAGCAGCGCCGTGCTCAATTCCGGCCTGCAGTTCCCGTTCGCGGACAAGAACAGCGCCGTGATCCACGGCATCGGCGGTACACGCAACTGCGACTGGTTCTTCACGACCGAAGGGATCCTGCTCGACACGGCCGGCCGCTATTCGGTGCACGAGGAAGACCGCAGCGAGTGGCTCGGCTTCCTCGGCCTGCTCAAGCGCTATCGCCCGAAGGCGCCGATCAACGGCATCATCGTCACCGCGAGCATCGCCGAACTCACCGGCAACCGCCCCGAATTCGCGATCAACCTCGCGAAAAACCTCCGCCAGCGCGTTCAGGAGCTGACGGAAAAGCTCGAGGTGTTCGCGCCGGTCTACGTGATGTTCACGAAGGCCGACCTGATCACCGGCTTCACCGAATTCTTCAGCAGCAGCGACAAGCACGAGTACGACCGCGTGTGGGGCGCCACGCTGCCCTACGAGCCCGACGACAAGCGCGACGTCGTCGCGCAGTTCGACACGCACTTCGAGGAACTCTACGAAGGGCTGAAGGAGATCAGCGTCGCGCAGCTGTCGCTGTCGCGCGGCAACCAGCTGTCGCCGGGCCAGTTGAGCTTCCCGCTCGAATTCTCGACGATCAAGCCGTCGCTGCGCGCGTTCCTCGCGACGCTGTTCGAGAACAACCCGTTCCAGTACAAGCCGATTTTCCGCGGTTTCTACTTCACCAGCGCGCTGCAGGAAGGCGAAACCAACAGCGCGGCCGCGCAGCGCATCGCGCACCGCTTCGGCCTCGACGCGACCGCGCTGCCGAAGCCGCACAGCGCGTTCTCGAAGAACGGCTTCTTCCTGCGCGACCTGTTCTCGAAGGTGATCTTCGCGGACCGCCAGACGGTGCGCCAGTTCGCCAGCCCGACCAAGACGCGGCTGCGCTACGCGACCTTCTTCGGCTTCGTCGCGGCGCTCGCACTCGCGCTCGGCGGCTGGACCTGGTCGACGATCGGCAACCAGCAGCTCGTCTCGAACGTGCAGGCCGACCTCGACAACGTCACGCGCCTGCAGCAGGGCCGCAACGACCTGCAGTCGCGCCTGCAGGCGATGGACATCCTCGAAGACCGGATCGAGCAGCTCGAGCAGTTCCGCCGCGACAAGCCGCTGTCGGTGTCGCTCGGCCTGTACCAGGGCGACCGTCTCGAGCAGCACCTGCTGACCGAGTACTACAACGGCGTGCGCCAGATCCTGCTGGCCCCCGTGTCGCAGAACCTCGCGTCGTTCATGAAGGACGTGAACGCGCACCCCGAGCAGCTCGTGCCGATGACCCGCCCGCCCGAATCGGGCGCCGTGCAGGGCGGCACGATGCCGGTCTCGACGAACCCGGCAGGCGCCGCACCGCAGGCCGGTGCCGCACCGGCCGCGTCCGGCAC